>JAZLKY010000236.1:0-4855 GCA_045597885.1 Acutalibacteraceae bacterium
TCCTGTCCGGCATTTGCACCTCTGCAGAGCTGGGACATGAGATCGAGATCAATATTCCCGAAATCTGATAATTGTCAAAGAGGGGCTGTAAAAACGCAGTTTTTACAGCCCCGAAGTTCTATGACAATAAAAAGAATGCACAATGCAATTATCGTAGGGTGCGGCGCCCCCGCCGCACCGCGGAATGAACCGCAAAATACCGTTGAAACATTTTTCACCTTGTGACTTAAGGAGTGGATTTATCATGGCAAACAAAGACAGCTTGGATGCTTTCAAAGAAAACCAGGAAGCCCCCGCCGCCGTTGATGCGAGCAAAAAACTGCGCATCGGTATCATCGGATGCGGCGGCATCGCTCACGCCCATATGCGCGCATATCTGCAGCAGCCGGATGCCGAGATCGTCGCCGGATGCGATATCATTCCCGGTAAGGCGGCGGCATTTTTCAAGGAATTCGGCTTGGAAGGTGTCAAAACCGATTACAAAGACCATACCGAGATGCTGGCGGACAAGAGCTTGAAGCTGGATGCCGTCAGTGTTTGTACCTATAACTGCCAGCACGAACCCTGTACCGTGGCGGCACTGAATGCCGGGATCAACGTCCTGCTCGAAAAGCCCATGTGCGTGACACTGGACGAGGCGATCTCCATCTGCCGTGCGGAAAAGAAAAGAGGCAAGGTGCTGTCCATCGGTTTCCAGCCCCGGTTCGATCCCAACATGAAGAAGATCAAAGAGATCGTTGAATCCGGCGTACTGGGCAAGATCTACTACATCCAGACCGGCGGCGGCAGACGGCGCGGCATCCCGGCGGGCGGTTCACGTGCGCACACGACATTCATCGAAAAAGAGACCGGCGGTATCGGTGCTTTGGGCGACATCGGCTGTTATTCGCTCGATATGGTGCTCAACGCCATCGGCTATCCGAAGCCGTTGACCGTCACCGGCTACAAGTCCGATTTCTTCGGCACCCGCCCGGATTATTATAAACAGCACCCCGAAATGGCGGAAAAATTCGGAGTGGATGATTTCGCCGCCGGTTTCATCCGTCTGGAAAACGATATCATCCTTGACTTCCGTATCGCGTGGGCGATGAACCTCAACACCCCCGGCGACACCATCATCATGGGTACCGAGGGCGGTCTGCGCATCCCCTCCACCGATTGCTGGAACGGCTCCATCGGCGGTCCGATGACCATCTACAGTGAGGTCGCCGGTTCTCAGGTGGAAACGGTCATCCCCATGATCCACGCCGAGCAGGACAAGTGGTTCTTAAAGATCCGCTCCTTCATGGATGCGATCAAGAACGGCACGCCGTCACCCGTCCCGTCGAGCCAGATCCTGTACAACCAGGCGATCCTGTCCGGCATCTGCACCTCCGCAGAGTTGGGGCATGAGATCGAGATCGACATTCCCGAAATCTGAAAAATTTTTTAACACCCAAATCTGAAAATTTTTTTAAAAAAGATTGACAACGGCGGCAAAGCATGATAAAATGTGCTTTGCCGCTTGTGTCGGGCGCATTTTCATGCACAAGAGATCGTTGATCCGCCCTTTCACAGCGAGTCTACAGAAAAGGCAGGTACACCTATGTACGCTATCATCGAAACCGGCGGCAAACAGTATAAGGTGGAGAGCGGCGATACGCTGTTCATCGAAAAGCTGGATGCCGACGAAGAAGCCTCTGTCACCTTCGACAAGGTGATCGCCCTGCAGGACGATGCCGGACTGAAGGTCGGCGCCCCTTATGTTGAGGGAGCAACCGTTACCGCCCATGTGCTGAAAAACGGCAAAGGCAAGAAGATCACCGTCTTCACCTACAAGCCGAAAAAGGGCAGCGCACGCAAGTTGGGACACCGTCAGCCCTACACCAAGGTGCAGGTCGATGCCATCAACGCCTGACAAATGATACAGGTAGAATTCCGGGAGAGGAACGGACAGATCTGCGGTTTCTGTTTGTCGGGACACGCCGGAGCCGGCGATGCCGGTGAGGATATCGTGTGCGCCGCCGTTTCTTCCGCCGCCTACATGGCGGTGAACACCGTTTCCGAGATCCTTCATGTCGAGGTTTCCGCATTGGTGGAAGACGGACTGATGGAGGTGGCTGTGCATCCCGCAGATGCGGCGGTGTGTCAGACGGTTTTTGACGGATTCCATCTGCATATGCAGGCACTACAGCAACAGTACCCGCAACGGGTACACCTAAAGAATAAGACGGAGGTGTAATTCTCATGTTGACTTTGAACATCCAATTATTCGCTCATAAAAAGGGCGTTGGCTCTACCAAAAACGGTCGTGATTCCGAGTCCAAGCGTCTTGGCGTCAAGCGTGCCGACGGTCAGTTTGTACTGGCAGGCAACATTTTGGTGCGCCAGCGTGGCACCCATATCCATCCCGGTCAGAACGTGGGCATCGGTTCCGACGATACCCTGTTCGCCAAAGCGGACGGCGTGGTGCGGTTCGAGCGTATGGGCAAGGATCGCAAGTGCGTGAGCGTTTACGAGAAACAGTAAAATCGTAAAAACACAAAAAAACTCGCCACCCGGCGAGGTTTTTTAGATATTAGACGGTAGATGTTAGTTGTTAGACAAAGGGGATATTACTATGTTTGTCGATAAAGCCGTGATCAAGATCAAAGCCGGCAACGGCGGCGATGGAGCGGTATCGTTCCACCGTGAAAAATATGTGGCGGCAGGCGGCCCCGACGGCGGCGACGGCGGCAGGGGCGGCAGTGTTGTCTTTATCCCGGACGACGGGATGAATACCCTATCCGATTTTCGATATCAGCGTAAATATTTTGCTGTCAACGGCGAAAACGGCGGGGCAAAACGGTGCTTTGGCAAATCCGGAGAGGATTGTACCATCCGTGTTCCCCGTGGCACACTGATTTACGACAATGTCACCGGCCGATTGATGGCAGATATGTCTTCTGACGAACCGTTTATAGCGGCGAAAGGCGGCAGGGGCGGATGGGGCAACAGCCATTTTGCCACTGCCACTCGTCAGGTCCCCCGTTTTTCAAAGCCCGGCGTACCGGGAGAAGAACGGGAGATCCGGCTTGAGCTTAAACTCTTGGCAGATGTCGGCTTGGTCGGCTTCCCCAATGTCGGAAAATCCACCCTCATTTCCGTCGTCAGCGAAGCAAAGCCTCAGATCGCCAATTATCACTTCACCACCATCACACCGGTACTCGGAGTAGTCAGACCGGTAGCGGGGAAATCTTTCGTCATGGCGGACATCCCCGGCGTGATCGAGGGCGCCAGCGAGGGCGTTGGACTGGGACATGCTTTCCTGCGCCATGTGGAACGCTGTCGGTTGCTGATCCACATAGTGGATGTGGCAGGGAGCGAGGGACGTGATCCACTGACAGATTTTGACACCATCAACACAGAATTGGAAAAATTCAATCCCGAACTGGCAAGCCGTCCCATGATCGTGGCAGGAAACAAGTGCGATCTTGCCACCGAGGAACAACAGAAAGCATTCGCCGTCGCCATGAAAGAACGGGGATACGAATATTTCCCCCTGATGGCACCCATCGCCTATGGCACACAGGAACTGGTATTGCGGTGCGCCGCCCTGCTCGATCAATTGCCCCCCATCCGGCACTATGAACCCGAACCCGAACCGTTACCGGATACCCAAAGCTTGACCGGACATCCCGTACAGATCGTCAATCGGGATGGCGTATATATGGTCGAAGCGCCGTGGCTGTTACAGATCATGCGAGGGATTGATTTTGATGACTCCGAAGGATTGCAGTATTTTGAAAAAGTGTTGCAATCCACCGGCGTGATCACCGCCTTGGAGGATGCCGGCATCCAAGAGGGAGATACAGTCAGTATATATGACATTGAATTTGACTTTGTGTATTAAAAAGAGGGAGCAAGCATGAATCGTTTTTATCCCCACGAGGTAGCTGTGCGTACTGCCAGCCCCCTGTCTCTGGCATTTGTCGGGGACGGTGTATACAGTCTGATGGTGCGAGAACGGTTGTTGACGATGGCAAACCGCCCGGTGGGAGATCTTCACCGCATGGCAGTGGAAGCCGTACGGGCAGAAGCGCAAGCCGCCGCCGCAGAACGGCTTATGCCCCATTTGACCGAAGAGGAGGAACGGATATTCAAGCGTGGCAGGAATGCCCATTCCACCCGCACCGGCGCTGACTATCACACGGCAACCGGGCTGGAAACCCTGTTCGGGTTCCTGTACCTGGATAACAGATTGGAACGGGTGCAAGAATTATTTGCTATTTGCATGGAAGAATAGCATAAAGGAGGAGCCGAGCGATGTCGCAAAAGGTCAAAACGATTTTTTTTGATATTCTGTTCATTACACTGGGCAGTCTTTGCTATGCTGTAGCGGTCATCGTCTTTTCGGCACCCAACGAAATTGCTCCGGGCGGTGTCACCGGTGCCGCTACCATTGTTAACTATCTGTGGAAACTGCCGATCGGTGCAGTATCTCTTTGTTTTAATATCCCTCTGCTGCTCATCGGCTGGCGGAAAATGGGAAAACTGTTTTTGCGCCGCACGGTATTTGCCGTGACACTGTCTTCCGTGCTGACCGATCTGCTCAACGGTGTCATCCCGCCGTTCAAGGGGGATCTGATCCTCGTCTGTGTGTTCGGCGGGGCGTTGATGGGTGTCGGCATCGGGCTGATCTTTTCCCGTGGCGGCACTACCGGCGGCAGTGATATTCTGGCTTTTCTGTTAGAGCGGAAACTGCCCCACATCCCCATCGGCAGGTTGGTACTGGCGATCGATGCCGTTGTGATCACCCTGTCCGCTTTCGTCTACGGTGAATTGGAAAGCCCCTTATATGCCGTGGTATTCTCGTTTGCCTGCTCGGTCATCACCG
>JAZLKY010000237.1:0-8428 GCA_045597885.1 Acutalibacteraceae bacterium
CCGTATTGGTTTTTCTTCATGCTCTCGTACGCTTGCTGAATAACCTCCCGGTCGATCCATCCGTTGAGGATGGCGATCTCTTCCAGACAGCCGATCTTCCGATGCTGATGCTGTTCCATGGTTTTGACAAAGTTGATGGCATCCACCAGACTTTCGTGTGTGCCGGTGTCAAGCCATGTGAAGCCCTGTCCCAGCACCTCCACATTCAATTCGCCCTGCTCCAGATAGATGCGGTTCAGATCAGTGACCTCCAATTCTCCCCGGTGAGAGGGCTTCAGATCCTTGGCGTACCCCACCACCCGGTTGTCGAAGAAGTACAGTCCGGTAACACAGTAGTTGCTCTTGGGATGTGCCGGCTTCTCTTCAATGGAAATAGCATGTCCGCCAGCGTCAAATTCTACGATCCCAAACCGTTCGGGATCCTCGACATAATATCCGAAGACGGTAGCGCCTTTGCCGCTTTCTGCATTTTGCACTGCCGCCCGAAGCCGCTTTTTCAATCCGTGACCGGCGAATATGTTATCCCCCAGCACCATGGCAACGCAATCGTCTCCGATGAAATCTGCACCGATGATGAATGCCTGTGCCAGTCCGTCGGGCGACGGCTGGACCGCATAAGACAACTGCACCCCAAACTGATGACCGTCTCCCAACAGTTCTTCAAAGCGGGGAGTGTCCTGCGGGGTGGAGATAAGCAGAATGTCCCGGATGCCGGCATTCATCAGCACCGACAGGGGATAGTAGATCATGGGTTTGTCGTAGATGGGGAGCAGTTGCTTGGATGTCACTTTTGTCAAAGGATACAGACGGGTGCCGGACCCGCCGGCCAAAATAATACCTTTCATAGCTGTACCATGCCTCCTACTGTTTTTTAAGATGCATACTTCCCCAAGATTCCATACTGGTGTCCATTATATACCAAATGGACAAAATATGCAAGAAAAATCTGTAAATCCGTCTCTGACAGGTGTTGCGTAACTTTGTGTTGCAAAATCACTGCGGTTATGGTATAACTATAACAGACAGGATGTTTGATGAAGTTTTGAAGAAGGTTAAAATGCTTATGTCCCGAACAGTGCCGAAATACTTAAAACAGTTATTGAATAGCAATTTGATCAATTCCTGTACGTTGCAGGGTGATTTCTGTAAAAAGCTCGAAGGCTGTACAAATGCGTTGGGTTCGTGCAGATTTGGGATCAATGTTCTTCAGGATATTGTAACTGTTCACTTTCCGTCAACCTACTCCTCACCTTATGAAAAATTGACAAAAGAGCAAGTGGATTTTGTCTTGCAAAAATTTCAAGAACAAATGATAAAGCGTATCCATATACTGCTGAATGGATGCGATGTCGCACTGATAACAGAGTTATCAGCCGAGCGCTACGAAAGCGGCACTGTTTCTGATATGGCGCTTGCGATTTTGAACGAACAACAAATCGGAAATGTGAGTCAGATGACGGTTATACAACCGGATGCGGCATTTGATATTGATAGTGTGCATCACATTAGAAAGCTTCTCAACGTTACAAAAAGGAAACCGGGCGCAGACAAGGATTACTGTCTGATTATGAAATGCGAAAGTGGAAATGCAAGCGCTTTCGGATACGCTGACAGGAAAGAAATAGCAAAAAAATTTCCGGTCATAAATTTTATCGGGCACATGAGTTGGACAATTGAACTTCCGCCCAAATTTGATGATGATGGAATTCCTCACGATACGCAATTTGAAAAATGGTATGATTTGCCGTATGAGAACCGTTGTGTTGCCCGGTATAAAAAGGGGCGCATTCTTTTGCCCGATCTGGGGGATGATAGTAACGATATTCGGACCACCCTTACTTCAAAATTGTGCCTTCATTTCGACGAGAGCAAAGTCGGGGCGATTTTAGATTTAATTATCGCCATCTGCAGGCAAGCAAAAAAACAGCATAAGGGCACAAGCGTAATATTCTTGCCATCCGATTTAGCAGAAAAAGAAGCGGTCCGTCTGTACGGGTTTAACCGTGCCTATGGTTTGGGCGACAAGTTGTTTGACAGCACGGAAAACACCTTACTCAATTTGAGCAGCCTTGACGGAACGAATTTTATCAATTACGAAAGCGGGAAGTATATTGCTTTCGGGGTGTTACTTGACGGTAGGGCCAATATCAAGTGCGACTTATCAAGGGGTGCAAGACACGCTTCCGTTTTGACCCATTTGAACGGTTGTATCTCTGAATACCCCGCACTGGCGTTCGTACTTTCCGAGGACGGAGACAGTAAATTGTACATTAAATGCTATGAGAAATCTGTCGAAAGAATTCTTTGATTGTACAAATTTTACGCATTTTTGAAAAAATATTTGACATTTTCCACCGAGTGTGGTAAACTGTACAAACAAGTTTCACCTACAGGCCGGTGGAAGCGAACCCGTCGAACCAATTCAGCCTGCCGGACCGACTCAACGGAGGAGTATTTTTGTGGAACATTTGTTAATAAACCAGCACACAAGTACCGAGCTGGATACAAAGACGATTTGCGATTTGCACCAGGTCATGAAAAAACAAAACCAGTTTCCCGAAGAAACTTCTTTTGTCGGTTCACACAAGGGGAAATTCTCGGAATTTCATCGGTTGGAGAGTATGCGTAACAAACGCCAGCACAGGATATAAGAGCGCTTTTTGTGATGAGAGTAAATGAAAGATATCAGTGGGTGTACCATGGTTCGTTTAAATGAGTTTCAGAAACTTTTGCGTGAATTGAGCGAGGCGGAAGATCCGGAAATTGCATATCTGACAGGATTGCTGACAAAGTTAGACAAATCGCTGGAAGAAAGATTGTTAAAGTCCTCTACTGATGTGGAGGATTTGTTTTTACTTTCAATTTTAGACCCATTAAAAGGGTTTATATCAATGATAACAGATACCGGATCCCGAAAAGATTTGCACGCTAATTTTATCCGTGATTTTACGGGCGCAATTGCCACCTTGTCTTGCGATTATTTATTGACAACTGGTACCTCTGAAGATAAAAACAACCTGATCAAATATATAGCATATTTGAATTATGCGGTAAACCGGATTGTCGAAGCGTTGACTGATGACGAAGAATCCCATCAAAAATTTTATTATATCGTGGTTCCGAGTTCCATAAGAGATGTTCGCGTCAAGGATATTTCCAAACTTTCCGTAACCCAAAACAAGTTTTCTATCCTGTACGTTTCCGAAAAACTTTTGATGCAAGATATACAAAAAACCGTTTCGGTGATTTGTCATGAAATTTCGCATCAGGTCGGTTCCACTGCAAGATTACGGAAGTACCGTTACGAGAAGATAACCTATATTATTGCCTATCTGTTATTGTACTATGCCACTTCCAGTTTGTTTGAAGATCAGGATGAAACGGAAAATGACGAAGTGATTTCTGCTTTGGCGCAACGGCTGTCAACGTGCTGGGAAGAGCAATACATAGCGTGTAAAGAAGAAGATTTTTACTTAAAAACATTCCGTGAGTTTATTGAAGCAACGAACACATATACCAAGATGCAAATTGTGCCGCAGAAGGAAACATCCAATCTGGATAAAAAGATATGCCGGGAATGGGCTGGTGCTTTTGGCGAGATGGATGAGTCTCTGATCGGTAGTATTTGTTTGTCATTAAATCGTTATTTCGGCACTTCGGCGTTTGATTATTGCTGTGGCAACTACGATACTGTTGCTCAAATAGTTTATCGCTGTTTCAGTGATTTTTGCAATGGAATATCCGGTAATGCAGAACTGTTAGACGAGCATACAGAGTATTGTGATATAGTGATACAAGCCTTCAGTGAGTCTTACTGTGATTTGCAAATGATAAAGCAGAGGGGCATTAGAAGTTTTTGTGAATATAAGGACGTACTGAGTTGTTCGTTTTTTGAAAACAATTCGGTAGAAGATGAATTGCGAATAAGGTCCATAGAATGTATGCTTTCCTGTGCTGAAGGAAGCAACAGGAAGATCACTGTCGAAGGCGGTACCGATAGAGATCTTATGGTAGTGAACAATATTTGTGAATATTTGAAAGCGTGCGAAAAACTGATTAAAGGCGACTTGAATATTTTACCGTTTGAAAAAAACGAATGGCTTGAAATAGAATAAATACCGCCGGAGAATCATACCATGCCACTTGTGACTTGGTTTCTTGGGGATGCAGTGTTAAAAGGGGCTGTTAAAAACGAGAGTTTTTAACAGCCCCTTTTCAGATCAGTATGTTATTGCTCTTTTTGCAGCACCCGGACGCCGTATCCGCAAACGGGAACGGCATCGGTGAAGGCTTCTCCGGTCTCCAGATCGGTTAGTGTGCCGCCGATCGCCACGGTTTGCGGCTGGTCTGTGTAGTTTTCCGCAAACAGGAACGGTCCCCGGCTGTGGACGGTCACTCCTTCCGGCAGATCATAGGAGGGAATGCCGATCTCTTTGAGCAGTTGTCCGTACAGATCGGTGAGCAGATCGCCCTCGTCCCGACAGCCGATATAGTATGCAGTACCCTTGCCGTAGCGGTTTTTCAGGATCGCCGGCTTGCCGGCATAAAAATCCTCTCCGTAGACGCCCTGTACGGTGGCGGTGGTGGGCGTGATCAGTTCGCAGTAGTCTTTTACGGGATATGATTTTTCGCCGATGATCACCCGGTTTCGTTCCTCCGGGTAAAGGGTGTCTATTTCGTCGGCGGTCAGCCCGAACACCTCTTTGAGTTCACTGCCTGGGAAGCCGCCGAGATAGCACAGATCGGTGCGGTCGGTATATCCGGTGGCGTAGGTCGCCGCCACCGTTCCGCCCTGCCGCACATAAGCGGCGATGCGGCGTATCTGCTCTTCGCTGACGGAATAGAGCATTGGCAAAATAAGCAGATCATACGGTGAAAAATCGCTGTCAGCCCCGATGACATCTACATCGACTCCCCGTCGCCAAAACACGGA
Source organism: Acutalibacteraceae bacterium (assembly GCA_045597885.1). Taxonomy (GTDB): domain Bacteria; phylum Bacillota; class Clostridia; order Oscillospirales; family Acutalibacteraceae; genus UBA5905. The sequence continues at coordinate 4,934 of JAZLKY010000237.1, forward strand.
ATAATGAGCGGTACAGGTGCGTTCATACTGCTTGTCTGCATTTTGGAAGCCGGAGGCATTTCTCAGTGCCCACCCGTTGGGGGTATCGTAAACCAACCCTATCCGGGCGGCGGTATGGGTGCCCAATACCGGGCGAAGGGTTTCGAGAGCGATGCCTACCTGCCGCACATCTTCGAATACCCGCCCTTCGCCCTTGCCGTTGTGGTCAATGACTGCTCCGTGGAATTTTTCCGATCCACCCCGCCCTTTGCGCCACTGGAAATACTGGACGCTGTCTGAACCGTGCGCTACCGCCTGCAGGCAAGCCAGCCGGTGCATCCCCGGCCGTTTGAGCTTGCTGATCGCCTGCCAGTTGGTGTTGCTGGGGGTGCTCTCCATGAGCAGGAACGGCTGATGCTTAAAACTGCGAAACGCATCATGATTGAAGCCTGTCCATATCGCCCGTTCCACCTGATCGCACCGATGCCACAGGGGATAGTTGTCCCAACTGATGACATCCAACGATTTTGACAACCGTGCGTAGTCAATCTGTTGCGGTAATTCCATAAAATTGGTGGTCACGGGAATGTTCGGGGTGACACTTTTGACCGTGTCGATCTCCATTTTCATAAAATCGGTAGTCTGATGAGTGACGAAGTGCCGCCAATCAAGATGCAGCCCCGTCATGATACGGTCGGGTTCACCGATGTTCATGGGGGAATGTATCTGTTCCCAATCGGTGACATTGTGGCTCCAAAAGCTGCTCCACCAGGCGTGATTGAGCTTGTCGAGGTCGTTGTCATATTTCTTTTTCAGCCATTCCCGGAATGCCGCCTGGCACAGATCGCAATGGCATTCTCCTCCCAGCTCGTTGGAGATATGCCACAGAATGACATGCGGGTTATCCCGGTAATGCTCCGCCAGCCGCCGGTCGATGGCGGCGGTTTTTTCCCTGTAAACGGGGGAAGTGTAGCAGAAGTTGTGCCGTTCACTGTACAGCAAGCGATGACCGTCAGCATTTACCCGGCGTACTTCGGGATATTTTTCTGCCATCCAACGGGGACGGGCGGCACTGGGGGTGGCGAGAACGATCCGGATGCCATGGGCAGTGAGCCGGTCAATGATGGCATCCATCTGTTCGAAGCAGAACTTTCCTTCCTGTGGCTCCAGCATTGCCCAGGAAAATATGCCTACCGACATGGTGTTGCAATGAGCTTTCTTCATCAGAAGAGGATCTTGCTCCAGAATGTCCGGGTAGGAAAGCCACTGATCCGGGTTGTAGTCTCCGCCGTGAAGAAAACCGGGATATTTTGTTGGGTATGTTCCCGTTTGTATGCCACCCTTCCTGCTGCTTTGGATTTTTGCCATCATAGCACATTTTTTGCTGATGTGCAACTCATTTTATCCACAGGGTTCTCCTTCTGCGAAGAGCGGTAGTTTCTGCCAGCAGGAGACGGCGATGCCGATCTCCTGTTCCAAAAGAGAGAATGCCAGCCGGAACGGTGCCGGACTGAGTATAGACAGTGTCTGCGATGGGTTTTCGGCGATCAGCCGGAGCGGCTCTCCTGTCAGTGGGTCGGCAGGGCACAGCTTGCCACCCTGTATGGTATAGGTCACGGCGGCAGCGGCTTCGCCCTTGGCGGTGATCTGATGGTTATATCCGATATATAAAAAAGCGGCTCCCAACCCCAGAACACATCCGGAGAGAAGGAAGGAGACGGTAAAAGTACGGATAAATCGGCGTCTTTGCTGCATGGGGATCCCCCTTTTTTGTGTTTTTGCAGAGTGGATCGCCGGTGCTTTGCACCGGGGGGATCGGTCAGCCTCTACCTAAAACATCTGCTAATGTTTTGCCCAAAAGAGTGCCGGAATATACGGCTTCTTCGACGGTGTTGCCCTCGCTTCCCACCTCCACCAACAGATAGCCGGGGCATAAGTACTGGTTGTACCGGCTGGCAACGGTAGACAACGGGCGCATGATGTCGCCGCAGGTTTCCGTCAGCCTTTTTTGCCACTGTGCGGCAAGCGCCAGATTTTGTTCCCAGTAGGGATTGGGAAGAGCAGTGGTGCTGACCACGCCGACGATCATCATCATTTGAGCGGCTTTTTTCCCGTTTACCGTGACGGTGGGCTTTACCAGCCCCGTATCGCCATTCATGATGGCATCACGGTGGAGATCCAGTACGACCTTGATGGATGGGTATTGCTTGAGGTTCCGTTCCACCGTCTCGGCGGAACGGGTGTATGCGCCGGTATATTGCGGCGAATCGTGCACGGCGGTGTCGTGCACGGCGGCGATGCCTTGCTGTGCCAATGCCTGTACCACGGCTTCTCCCACAGCGCAGACTGACCGGCTTTGATCGGTAGTCCGGTCCCGGTCGCCGGCATTGTAATAGCCGGCATCATACCGCATATATCCCTCGGTGGTGTGGGTGTGGATGATCAGCACCTGCGGTTCTGCGGTTTTGGCGAACTTTTGCGTCAGCACCGTTTGCAGAGCCGTTCCGATATCCACCGCCGTTCCACTGCGGTTTCTGACCGCTACCCCGGTTTGCAGGCGATCCCCTACATCCAGTTTTTGCTCAAAGATCTTGCCTCCCGAACCGTCCTCTGCCGGTGTCGGTATGATGGCGGGGCTGACAGCAGCCACCGGCATTTCACCCAGTGGTTCGTTGCTGGCAGGGGGCTTTTCGTAGGTGTTCGCCTGCATCAGCGCCGTTTGCGGCTCGTCCGCTTTTGTTTCAAAGTGCCGGCTGAGTGTCATGGCGGCACTGTCGGGATGCTGTATACCGGCGGCTATCAAGGCTGCTGTTTTTCCAAAGCCGTTCCAATTGATCGGCAACGCCAACAAACCGCATACCATGCCGGATACCGCTATCGCGGAAAGCCCCTTGCAAAAATGTTTCTTTATTGAAATGATCCCGATCGTTTTCATAAAAACGGTCATCCTTTCCTTTGCCTGCGTGTCGGTGCATTCTCTATAGATATATGGATGAGGTATAGAAAATATGTTTTTCGGCAATGCTTGCGGAGAAAGGAGTTGAAGAATATGAACAACCGAAAAAAAGAGCGCAAAGACCCCCGGATCATGCCCCATCCCATCACCGAGCCGTTGGTAAAGCCCATCATCGGGGAAGAGGATATCCTGTCGGATGTGCAGGGTAGTTATACCGGTGTGCCGATCGACGGGCAGCGCCCCATACAGGATGCCGACGATCTGTGACCGATCTCCGTTTCCTTGACAATGCGGTCGGGAGGGACTATAATGACCTCTTGTAAAGTGTTGAGCAGGGAGCGGATACATATATGGACAAGCAGGAGCTGATACGGCAATGGTCTGTGCTGACCGGTGAAGCCGCCGACGGGGAGATCCGGATCGCCGGCGAATGGGCTTCGGCAAGGTCGGCGGTATTGCTTCACATCAGTGATACCGACAGACGGTATTATGATTACTATGACCGGCTGATCCAGGCTGTCAAGCCGACGGTGCTAAGTCGGATCGTAGCCATGTCGTTC
>JAZLKY010000238.1:0-3431 GCA_045597885.1 Acutalibacteraceae bacterium
GTCATGGCGGCAACGATCAACACCACCTGCGGATGGACCTATGTGTCTGTCGGCCTGGATTCCATTTCCGCCAACGGTCTCCATATCGCCCTGCAGATGGACGATCCCACCAACCGGGCAGGGACAACGGTGCTCATTGACGAGACCGTCGCCAACGAGGCACCTACCGGCATTTCTGCTTCTATCATCGGCAGTGACTTCATCCGTCTGACCAGTGTCGATGGGTGCGAATATCAGGTCGGTAGCGGTGCGTGGCAGTCCGATCCCACCTTCTACGGTCTGACACCCGATACCTCGTATCTGTTCCATCAGCGCTTCATTGGACAGCAGGATGTCGGACTGGAGCTGACCGTCCGTACTGCCAAGGCGGATACACTCAACAATATGTACATCACGCTGGACGGTGTCGAGTTGTCCTGGATCAACAAGTCAAAAGAAAATGTTGCCGAAAGCGGCACAATGATCCTGCAGGATGCCGCCGGCAACGAACTGGCGAACAAAGCACTGACTTCTTTCAAGGGGCGGGGCAACAACAGTTGGAACAGTGCCGGAGACAAAAAGTCCTATAATATCAAATTAGACGGCAAGGTCGAACTGATCAAAGGCGCCGGCAAAGCAAAGAGTTGGTGTCTGCTCGCCAACAATGTGGTTTGGACCGACACCGATCGCACAGCACTGTCCAACATGGCGGCACTGAAGCTGTACGAACAGCTCGGCGGCGATTCCCCGATGATGGTCGAGCCGATCAACCTATATGTCAACGGCGATTACCGTGGCAACTATCTGCTGGCGGAAAAGGTACAGCTCAACGCCGAGCGGGTGAACATCACCGAGCCGGTCTTCTCCGAGGGTACCGAATTGCGCAAGGTCAACAGCACGGCGGAAAACATCACCGCAGAGGAACAGGCACTGCTCGACAAGGGACTGCGTGAATTCCAGTATTCTCCCGATGCCGAACTGGTCGCTGACGGCGGTGCCGTTCTGGAATACGACTTCCGCTATGCGGGAGAGATGAGCTGGTTCATCACCCGGCACGGCGTACAGGCTGTTTTTAAGGACCCCGAAGGCATCTCGCTGGCACAGTTGGCACGGGTAGCCGCTTTTGTGCAGGAATTTGAGGATGCACTGTATTCCAAGAGCGGCTACAATTCGCTTGGCAAGCACTATTCCGATTATGTTGATCTGCAGTCACTGGCAAAGAAATTCCTGCTCGATGCCTTCACCAACGAGTATGATATCCTCATGACCAGTTGCTACATGTATATCGACGGCGATGCCGAATCCCTTAAGGGCAAAATGCTGGCAGGTCCTGCATGGGACTATGACTATGAATTGCTTAACTCGCAGAAATTCTATAACTATGTCAATAGTGGCAGAGGCGCACAGAACTGGATCCCGCAGTTGATGACCAAGGGCGATTTTGTCGCCGCCATGTATGACCTCAACGAAACCGTGTTCAAGGACTTGCTCGATCCGATGGTCGACACTCTGTATGAATATCGGGAACTGCTCATGGCATCTCAGGCACGCAATGATCTGCGGTGGAACAACGAGTATCTCACCGCCCCCGAAAACTACATTTCCCGTTTCCGCACCCGTATCAACACCTGGAACAATGTCCTGTCGACAAGCGATAAACTGCTCGGTGTGACGGTGGAGAACAACCACGGGATGCTCACCGCCAATGTGCGGGGCACCGCATCGTCCTATCAATGGTATCTTATCAATGATGACCAGTCCCGCACCAAGATCGACGGAGCGACCGGGGCGACCTATGCGGCAGAAAAAGCCGGACGGTATCTCGTGACCGCCAACGGCACACCGATCGGCAACGGCACGACCGAGGACGGCGAAACCGCCGGCAGCAAGATGCGCAGTAATGTGGTATACGCCGAAGCATTCGCATGGGATCTCAAGGGTATCACCGTCAAGACATTGCCGGATAAGTTGTTCTATCTGACCGGCGAAGCACTCGACACCACCGGGCTGGAGTTGTTGCTCGACTACGGCGACGGTGTGACCGTACCGCTCTCCGACGGCTATCAGGTCAACGGATTCAGTTCCTCCTCACTGGGACAAAAGACCGTCACCATATCCTATGACGGCAAATCCACGACCTTTACCGTAGATGTGGTGGAAGTCCTGCCCCCACCCGCTCCCCAATTGGCATCTGCCGGTGAGTTGCTGTTCAAAAACGGTTTCACCGCCCAATGGACAGTTGATTATTACAATGCGATCTATCAAAACCATTATTCCAACCGTTCGGCGGCGGAGAACCACCCCGATGACGGCGGTGGTGTAGCGGTCAGTACCAATGCGACCGGTGCCGACGGAACAAAGGGTGCCATGGCGATCACCATCAACAACGGAAAAACATGGCACGGACTCGGATTCCGGCTGGTCGGCGACGACGGTGTCGGTGTCAAGGTCGAAGAAGGAAAAGAGTACACCGTTATCCTCAAGTATAAGGTGACTTCTTCCATCCCGGTGGACGGATATATCCGTATCGGGGCACAATCCAACAACTGGTTCAATGTCCACTTGAGTGAAAAGTATTCGGTGGTCGCCGATACCTATACCGGCACACAGGACTGGAAACAGATCAAGTGCAAGTTTACCGCCGCCGCTAACAACGGTGTTCACTTTGAAGCGGTGACTGCCTCCGATACCGAAGGGTACAACCTCACTATGCTGGTGGATAGTGTCGCCGTGTATGAGGGCGATGCCACCGTCGAGGATTCGCTCACCGACACATCCGTCCTGCTGGCAGAAATTACCGGATGCGAATACAGCAAGAACGGCACCGACTGGCAATCTTCCCCCGCCTTTACCGGGCTGAAACCGGGTACGGCGTATACCTTCTATCAACGGTATGCCGCCGACAGTGGCAAGAGCGCCAGCCCCGCCAGTATGGGGCTGACCGTCACCACCACCGGCACATCCGCCTGCACACACGAAAATACCAAGACGGTCGGTGCCAAGGAAGCTACCTGTGGTGAAGACGGCTACACCGGCGATACGGTCTGTGAGGACTGCGGCGTGACCGTCGCCACCGGCAAGGTCATCAACGCCGATCCCTCCAAACATGTCTACAAGGACGGATACTGCACCGTCTGCGGCACGGAAGATCCGGCAGCAGAGTGGTACACCGTCACATTCAGTACCTCCAACTGTAAGATCACGGTATTCAAGACGCAGGATACCGCCGGTGAAAAGTTTGAGAACGCCACCACTGCCAATCCCCGGTCGAGCGACACCGGACTCAAAGACATCTCCGGCGACGGACAGGTCAACTTCTTAGTAGTCCCCGATGAGGGATTCGAGATCCAGAGTGTGGCAGTCACTGACGGCACAGGCAACTACAAGAACCTGAAGGATCTGGGCGACGGGATGTACCGTGTGACAAAGATCACCGGTGATCTGACCGTCAC
>JAZLKY010000239.1:0-10808 GCA_045597885.1 Acutalibacteraceae bacterium
ATCCCTGTACGGTTTCCGCCATCGGACGGTCCCACAGAGAGGTGACATACTGCTCCCAAATTTTTCGGTTGTTCCAAACGGTGAAGATCCGCTTGATCAGTGCATCGGTACAGAATCCTTTCTGCGCCAACAGCATTTCCATAAGCTTCGGCTCTTTGCGCCGTTGATCAGCTTCGATCAGGGCGGAGATCCGTTGTGCTGCCTCATTGCGGCGCTCATCGGTCTCACCGTCAATGTGCCGGTTGACAACGGCGGTCAGATCGAGGGCAAGGGTATCAGCCTCCGGCAACATCTCATAAACTGTCTGATAAAATCGGTCTTTTTGACCGACGGTCAGTTGATCATAGTTGACATCAAAGAAGTTGACAACACGACTGCGGACCGATTCTGTGCGGATGGTCAGCAGCAATTTTTCTACAATGGCGTCTTTGGATGCGACAGGTTCGCCGACAAAATTCTCTTCGAAAAACGCCAATATAGGCAGTTGCAGGAATCCGCCGTAATATACCCGGCAGAGGTCCTGACAAATGACCATACGGACATCTTCATCCTCCCCGGCATAGTTTGCTTTGATGAAGGCAAACAACTTGTCACGCATGATGTCGGTGTGGATCAGATCCAGTACCACGCCCATGATCGTGCGCTTGGAAGCGGGGATCTCGCTGGAATACAGCCGGGATACCCGTGAAAAGACATCTTTCGGGATCGCCATATGCCGTTGCGGATACCGTTGCAGACATTTGAGTGCCACGGCACGGTATTCGTCACTGAGGGCTTTACGATGCTTTTCATATGCACAGACATAATCGAACATCCGGCTGTCATTCGGCAGGACCGCATTTTCGCTGAATAGTCCACTGCACTGCTGGAAGATAAAAACCAGCTCGGTCAGCGTTTTCATATTGGTCTTTTTTAGTTCCGGCACGGCAGTGACGGCTTTTTCCATATAGGCAAGAAATTCCCGTCGGATGGAATCGTTGAGCAATAGCCCATAGAAGAATTCTACCAGTTGGGCATTGACTGCTACGGTCTCATCTGTCTGACCGAGAACGATATTCGGTCCGAAATGGAGCGTGATCCCTTTGGCAGTGGGGACCTCCGGCGCACTTTCCGGCATGCAACGGATCTTAAAGGCATTGTATTTGTTATATTCATTAGTATAGGTGACAAAAGAAAGGTCCTTACGCAGGTGGTAGGGGAATATCTGCAACAGGGTGTTGAGAAATTCGAGACATTTTTCCGAAAATGATGCCAGTGGGAACGGCAGACAGAGGAAAACAGGTTTTCCTTTGCCGCAGACCATGTTGAGCATGGCAAAAATAAGCCGTTTCATCATGGCAGAGTCATAGCCCTTAAGCGAATCGGCAGAAGCGGCTTTTTCGACCCGATAGTCAACAGTGGGATAAGCGGTATCGGGGGCAGCATCCGGCGAAGTGAGCGAAAAAGATGCCATCTCCGTTTTGAACATGGCAGGATTCAACGCCGCACTGTCTGCCTGGTGCAACAGGGCGTCTTCTTCTTCCGGTGAGGGGAGCAGCGTTTGCACCATGTAGGCACTGCGTTCCCCGGTATAATCCTGTGGCAAAAACCGGAGACAGCCCTGCGCCAACACACCCGACCGGGTGGTCAGTTGGCAGTAGACCGGGGGCAATTTACCCTGCCGGATAATATCAAGTTCCCCCTTTGAGGGCTTGTTATCGTAAATCGCCGCCAGGTCTTTTTCAATAAACTCCCGTTCTATCCCCTCAGAATGGGCAAATGTGTCATAGCCGTCGGTGCGGTTGAACAGACTCATTCGTGCCGGAACACGGGAATAGAAATGTTGTTTAGCCATATTTTTGACCATTGCTTTCGCACAGCGAAAGCATCCTTTCTTGCAAGATCGGGATCGTTTTCGGGGCAGGGACACCGCCGCCCAGACACAGAAAGTCACAAAGCGCCGTTTAAGAGTCTGCTCTTAGATCAGCCCCTCTTCACCGAAGATCATTCGATATTCAGTGTCATCAGTTCTTGCAGACTGGTATCGCCTTTGAGGACCAGTTCCCGTGCGGATTCCCACAGTGTTTTCATGCCATTTTCCAGTGCTTGGTGGCGCAGTGTTTCCAAATTCTTGGTTTGGGAAACTGAGGATTTCATTTCCTCGTTGAGGTACAGGATTTCATGGACGGCGATCCGCCCCTTGTATCCGGTGTTGTTGCAAAATTGGCATCCCTGCGGGCGGGAGATGGTGACAGGATCGGTGATGTTGAGCAATTCCATCTCCTTGGCATTGGTCTTGCCCCTCTTCTTACAGGCGGGGCAGAGCCGTTTGACAAGTCGCTGGGCGATGACACCCACCAGTGCGTCGCATACCAGATAATCCTCAACGCCCATGTCTTCCAAACGCAGAATGGCACCGGGAGCATCATTGGTATGCAGGGTGCTGAACACTAAGTGTCCTGTGATAGCGGCACGCACGGCGATCTCGGCGGTCTCCTCATCACGGATCTCACCGATCATGACCACATCAGGGTCCTGACGCAGGATCGCACGCAGAGCGGTGGCAAAGGTCAGATTGGCTTTGGTATTTACCTGTGTCTGATTGACACCCACCATGGTATATTCCACCGGATCTTCTACGGTGATGATGTTGACGGTGGGATCGTTGATCTCTTTGAGGAAAGAATACAGTGTGGTGGATTTACCGCATCCGGTCGGTCCGGTCAGCAGAATGATACCGTGAGGACGTGACAGCATCTTGTCAATGACGACATTTTCCTCATCGGTGAAGCCGAGGTCGGAACGGGTGAAGTGGAACGATGACTTATCCAAAATACGGATAACAAACTTCTCTCCGAATACTGTCGGAAGAGAAGAAACACGGAAATCGTACTCCTTGCCGCCGACATTCATATTGATACGGCCGTCCTGCGGGATGCGGTGTTCTGCAATGTTCAGACCCGCCATGATCTTGATACGGGCGCAGATGGCGGCGTAGGATTCGATCGGAAAATCCGCACGCTCCTGTAAGTCACCGTCAATACGGTAGCGTACCTTAACTTTCTTTTCAAACGGTTCGATGTGGATATCACTGGCACGGTAAGGGATCGCTTCCTTGATGATGGAATCCACCAACCGCACTGCCGGGTTGTTGATCACATCATCCCCGGTCGACACCAGCCCCTGCACCTCTTCGTCTGCGTCCGCAAACATCTGCTCATCTTTAGCGGAATTCAGATCACTCAAAGCAGTAGAGGTGGAGATCACTGCTGCCACAGAATCAATGTAGCGTTCGATCTGCGTGGGCGGCGTAAGGATATAGTCCACCGGGCAGGTGTAGCAGGCGGAAATGGCAGACAGAGCGTTACAGTCTAGTGGCTTGCCGACTGCCAGCAGCAGGGTGCCGCCTTTTTCGATGCAGACGGGAAGAAATTTGTGTTTCTTCATCAGACTGAACGAAAAACTGTCAAACAGCTCTTTGTCGATGTCCAGCATATCCACTTCCACACACGGCAGGCAGTAATAATCTGCCAAAGCCTCTAATTCACTGGTTTCAGTGGTCACTTCTTTGAGCAACAGATAATCACGGGCGGCGGTGTGCAGTCGGCGGCTGTCCTCTAAGATATGGTCAACATCTTTCCTTTTGATCAGTTTTCGATAGACAAAAAATTGTAAGAGTTCTTCATTGATATTCATACTTGACGATCATTCCTTATACTCAAACTCACAGACAGTCGGTCGGGGGATCACATCAGTCCCTCCATGATGGAAATCATGGGAGAGTAGACGGCGAGGAACAGCGAGCCAATGATAACACCCATGATAATAAGCATGATGGGCTGGATTTTGGAGGTGGCGGAGTTGAGCGTGGTTTCCACCTGCTCATCGAAGTAGGTGCAGGAACGGGTAAGCACATCATCCAGGGCGGCGGTCTTCTCACCGACGGCGATCATCTGAAGCAGGATCTGCGGGAACAGATTGTATTTTTCAAATGCTTTTGCCATAGACATGCCGTGCTTGACCTCCTGCGTTGCGATGCGGAAGCGTTCTTCTACATCCCGGTTGCCGATGACGATGGCAATGGTATCCAGTGCTTCCACGGTATCCATACCACTGGAAAGCAACAGACTGAATCCACGGGCAAACCGGCTGGCGATCATATCGGTCTGTATTTTTTTGATCACGGGGGTGTGAACCTTCACCTTGTCAAAGAAGTAGGCACCCTTTTTGGTGCGGCCGAACACAAACAGCCCGACCCCCAGCACTGCCACAATAGCCAGCATATACAGCCAGTTATGGAGCATAAAGTCGGAGATGCTGTAGATGGCTTTGGTAAAGCCGGACAGCTCCACTTCCAGGGTGGACAACGTGTCCCGGAAGGTGGGGACGACAAACACCAGCATCAGGATGACGATACCGACCGTCATGCCTGCCAGCATCAGGGGATAGGAGAAAGCGCTCTTGGTCTTGCGCTTGATGGCATTGTCTTTTTCATAATAGTCTGCCAAGGAATTGAAGACGAGATCCAGTTTGCCGCTTGCCTCTCCGACGAAGACCATACTGCGGAAGAACTCCGGGAACACTCTTCCGTGCTTATTCAGCGCCTCCGACAGCATGATACCGCCCTTGACATCCTCATAGATCATCTGCAATAAACTACGGAAATAGGTAGAAAACGGTTGATCCTTCAGCGATTCCAGTACCTCGATGATCGGGATACCGGCATTGAGCATGATGGAGAACTGCCGACAGAAGGTAGTCAACTCCTGCAGGCTGACCGTGCCGGTACCAAGCGTAAAGAATGCAGACGGACTCTTTCCGGAATAGGGGGAGCAGGAGACCAGGAACAGGTTCTGCTTGGCTAATTGCGCCGCCAGATCCTTCTCATCCTGGGCAATAAAGGTGCCGTTGAATTTTTGTTTTTGCAGATTGACAGCTGTGTACTTGTATTGTTGCATAAAAAATCACTCCAATCCTAACAGATGCAGATAGGTACTAATGATAAAACTGCCGAACAACAGAGCGACAGCAAAACCGACAGTAAGAAAAGGTCCGAACGGGTAGGTTTTGCGCTCACCGTCTGCCTCCCGGCGCCGTCTGATCAGCATGGATACGCTGGCACTGACAGAAGACAGCAACAGCATCAGCAAGAAGCGCTCCCAACCGAGGAACAACCCGGCAACACCGGCAAATTTAATATCGCCACCGCCAAGTGCCTCCTGCCCCAGTAGGTGGGAGAATAGCGCTCCGACACCGAAGAACAGGAGAAAACCCGCCGCTCCTCCGATCAGATGCGACCACCATGCCGTCCCGGTGTCCGCCACCGTGAATCCGATCGCCATCACGCCGAGAATGATCTGAAAGCGATCGAAGATCAACTGGTGCTCCCAGTCGATAAAAGCGACACACAGGCAGACTGAGCAGGCAACGGCAGCAGTGGCGGCGCAGACAATATCCCGCCAACCGTCCATGCCGAACCGCCACAGGCAGGCAAGCCAGAGCAACATATTGCCGATCTCGACCACCGTATAGCGGGGGGAGATGCGGCATCGGCAGTTGCGGCATCTGCCGCCAAGGAAAGCATAGGAAAAGACCGGTACATTGTCGTACCATTTGAGCATATAGTTACACTGCGGACAGTGCGAAGCGGGCTTTGCCACGCTCATGCCCAGTGGCACCCGGTAGATCACCACATTGAGGAAACTCCCGACACACAGTCCGATCAGGCCGGTGAGGATCACCGTCACTACCCGATAATAGGTTTCAAGATCCACGGCTCTCCCCTCCGTCAGAAGTTGTTGGACTCGTTCATCTGAGCGGTGAAAAATCCGCCGTACAGGTCGAGATTATTCAGAATATCTCCTGTAATGTTCTGACATTCCAACGGTGCAAAAGTGATGCCGTTGTCCTTCTTTTCCTTGTTGATCATATCGAACAGATACTGATATTCTGAAGGCAGATTGACATAGACAGCTTCCGGCTTATCCTGGAACAACTGGCGCCGGTTGGCTTCGATCAGATTGAGCGCCCATTTAACAAACAGACGCATATTCTCATAGCCATACTCTTCTTCAGTATGCGGCTGCTCCCGCAGCATGAATTTCGGCAACTTACGTGGCTGCTTTTTAGGCAATGTCTTAATGGTGGCGGATTGGGCAGTCTGATTGGCTGCCGCCGAGGAGAAAACATCCGGTTCGGTTTCCTCCTCGTCGTAGTTCTCCTCGGCAGGCACGGCATTTTCTGCCGCCGCTTCGTCCTCCATATCCTGCGCCATGGATTGCGCCACCTGTGCTGCTCCCTCATTCTGCATCATGGTGAGCTGTTTGGCACGGGCCTTTTCTTTAGCATTGAGCACCAGCAACTCTGCCGGCGAATGGTCAAACAGCATATCCTCTGCCGCCAGCCGATTACGCTCCAGGATGGTGTGACCGAAAGGCAACTGGAAAAATCCTGCTGTCCGCCCACGGCTGACGAAAGCGATCTGTGTTCCATCCTCAGCGATGTCCATCAGCAGGTAGGTGGCACTGTGCAGCTTGGGGTTGCCGGTCTGTACAGCATTGACAAGCGCATTGGTCGCAAAGGTCACCGCCTGCGGCGGCATCTTGGCGGCGGTACACGCTGCATTGATGTGGTCGAGGATGCTCTGTTGGATCATTGACAAACCGAAAGAGGTGTACTGTTTATTTTGATTGGTCATGAATTTGTTGACCTTCAGCGCATTGGCATTCTTATACAGGTCAGCGACCACCACGCCGAGCGATTCGTCGATCTGCCGCCGCCGCAGGGTTGGAATACTCACCGTTTCGGTGACGACCGTGTTGTCCGGCACAATGACTGTCACTCCCGCATTCTGTGCGGCAGGGTGCTGATCGGCATATGCTGTCACGATGTTCTGAAAGGTCTGGAAAAATTCCCCGTCCAATTGCTTGAACCGACACTTCTGTTCTTCATATTGCAGAGTGGATGTATTTCCGCCCGACATCGCATAAAACCGGATGCAGGACAGCCGGGGATCAATAGCGATCACTGTCTGATAATCGTATTTGACCGGTTTAGGGGTGCCGGAGAGATTGAAACTGCCGAATTTTGCCATAAACAGAATACCTCCGTAGTGAAATTCATAATGCATAATGCATAATTACGTGGGTGATGCAATCTATACTTTCGATCGATGCGAATGCATTGATAACAGTTCGCCGCCGGGCGGCGTTTAGGATGGATTGCGTCACCGGTGTGCGCACCGGTTCGCAATGACACGGGGATGATGCGGGATGATCATTGGAACAGATATGACGCTCCGAGCGGTGTCATTGCGAGGAGCGGGCACGGTCGGGGTGCGAGATCGTCGTGGCATTTCAGCCGTGCCCCCGCATTTGCGAAGCAAATGCCCAAAAAGACACGGTATCGTAGAGCGACGAAGCAATCCACACTTAAGATCGATGCGAATGCATCGATAACAAAGCGGTTATTTTATCGCATCATACAAATCGTTCCATTCGGGATTGAACGTATCGATCAAATCGATTTTTTTCTGACGGGAACCATTCTTGATTTGTTTTTCTCTTTCGATTGCACTGACAACATCATTTGTTTGCTCATAATATACAAGCATTCCGAGGTTGTATTTAGCGGTAAAACTATTTGAAAAATACTTGTTTTTGTGTTGCCAAACCCGCCTTATCAAATCGTTTGTAATCCCGGTGTATATTGTTCCGTGTTTTTTATTTGCCATGATGTAAACATAATAATCTCTATCCAACATGGTTTTATTCTCTTTCGTTCGCCGCCGAGCGGCGTTTAGGATGGATTGCGTCACCGGTGTGCGCACCGGTTCGCAATGACACGGGGATGATGCGGCGGCAGTCGAGGTGCGGTACACGTTATCGATTTTCGGCTACACTACGCCAAAGTGTTATGCCATTATATCATGGGCAGAGGGCTTTGTCTATCCCTTAATATCAAATTCTGCTTTTTATACAAACTTTCAACAAAAAAGGTATACAGTTTTATAAAAATGTCCCCCGGATGGACATCCGGGGGAACATCTTTAGACTACTTTGCTCTGCCTCTTGAGATTTAATTAGTTGGCCTTCTCGTAAACGGTGCAAGAGGGAGTGTCGCCTGCGGCTGTGATCGCAGAGGTCAGATCCGTCAAGCCGGTGGTGGTAATGCCGCCGCTCGGAATCTCAGTACCCTGAGACCAGTGGTTTCCGTTAGCATCGGCTACGGTATTGTAGGTGAAGTAGTATTTGGCACCGACAAAGGTGTAGGTCACACCACTGGTAGCAGCAGTGAATGTGGTGGTTCCGGTCTGAGCCAGATCGCCGTTCTTCAGCACGAGGACCAGATCGAGGTCAGCCTTGGCGGCGGACTGATCAGCAGACTTCTTCGCATTGTTGACAACGCTGGTGAAGGTGGGGATCAACACGGCGGCGAGGATCGCGATAACAGCGATAACGATAACGAGTTCGACGATGGTAAAGCCTTTTTTGTTGAGTTTCTTCATGGTATGTTCCTCCTAAAATAATGATTGGAAGCGGTGCAAGTAGTCTGTTACACCGGCCACGGCGTGTCTTGCCGTGTTTGCACAGTCATTGTACCACGCAAAGGTAGACAAAAGGTAATCAAAAAAACGAATTTTTTTCTTTTTCTTTCAAATTTTTGATTTTCATTTTTGATCAAAAAAGCAAAAAAACACTGGACAAATGAAGAAAGGTGTGATAACATATAAATGTATATCCGTGAAAGTGTCCGTAATGGACAGACGGCTGGCGCACGGGGGGGATATCCGGTGACTTATGAGATAAATGCCACATTGGAACTTCCTCTCGTTGTTGTCATGGTGGTTTTGCTGTGTGCCGATCTGCTCCGTTACCGCCCGCCTAAGGGGCAACGGATATTGGGATGGATTATCACGGCGGATATTCTGCTGTTGCTCTGTGATCTGCGGCTGTGGACGGTATTGGGAGTCCGTGAACAGTTCGATGCAGTCCGGGTACTGTGGGCGGCGGATTTTGTTCTGCTCTCCGTTGTGGCGGTGCTGTTCCACTTCTTTGCGCTGACTACCATTGCCCGGAATACTGATGTTCCCCGGTGGTTATACTGGCTCATTGTCCCGTTGGCGCCGGTGACGGTTTTTTCTTACATTTCTTCACTGAGGACGGGCGCTTTCTATGTGATTGGGGCGGATGCGGACTACAGTGAAGGTCCATATGCCGTGGTCGGCGTGCTGCTCCGGTTGTCTCCGTTGATTGTTGATATGGTGATCACGCTGTGCTATACCCGCCGGATGCGTAAGCGGGATGCGGTTCTGCTGTTGATCTATGAGGCGGTGCCGATCGCAACGGTCATCCTTGATGTGATCTATCGGTTGCCCTTGACTGTCATGGCGATATCCTTTCTCCTCATGGTGGAATATGTCGCCTTCAGTATGGAGCGGGATCTGCTCATTGCCCGCCAGCAGGAGCGGATGGCGCTACAGGAAAAGAAACTGACCGAGAGCCGCACCAAGATCATGCTCTCTCAGATACAGCCTCATTTCTTATATAATTCTATTTCTTCCATTATGATGCTCTGTCGGGAGGATGCGGACAGGGCGGTGGATGCGCTGGCGGATTTTTCCGAATACCTGCGGGCGAATATGCAGGCGATCTCACTGGAGACGACTGTTCCCTTTACCAGGGAGCTGGAGCACATCCGTACCTATGTTCGTCTGGAAGAGTTGCGTTTTCACCAGCGATTGCGGGTAGTGTACGATTTGGAGGAGGAGAATTTCTTTCTCCCTACGCTGACCATCCAGCCGTTGATCGAGAATGCTGTCAAGCATGGCATTGCCCGACGGCAGGAGGGCGGGACGGTGACGGTTTCCACCCGACGTACGCCGGACGGTGTCTGGGTAGTGGTGGATGATGACGGCGTGGGTTTCGATCCCGACACACCGCCCGCCGACGGCAGAGACCATGTCGGGATCGCCAATGTCCGTTCCCGACTGGAAGTGATGTGCGGCGGGATGCTGATCATCCGCAGCCAGCCGGGCAGGGGCACCCGTGCCAATGTTTTTATCCCCGACCGCCCGTCAGAGAAGAAGGAGGAAGAGCATGACCATCATCGCCGTTGACGATGAGCAGGCGCCGTTGCAGTTGCTTGCCGATGCTGTCCGGGGTGCTGTCCCCGACGGAGAACTGCACCTGTTCGGTTCTCCCGATGAGGCGCTGACCTTTGCCGGGCAGTGCAAGGTGGACATTGCTTTTTTGGATATCAATATGTTTGGTATGACCGGGTTGGAATTGGCGAAAGCGCTCAAGAAGACCAATCCCCGGCTGAATATCATCTTTGTCACCGGGTACGGTGAGTTTGCTCAGGAGGCAGTTTTTCTTCATGCCAGTGGCTATATGACCAAACCGGCAACGAAGCAGAAGGTGATCGAGCAGATGGACAATCTGCTTCATCCGCCGGAAACATCGCAGGATCGGCTCTATGCCCGGACATTCGGAGATTTTGTCTTTCTTGTTGACGGCAAGCCGCTCTCTTTTCCACGGGAGAAATCGAAGGAACTGCTTGCCCTGCTGATTGATCGGCAGGGAGCGGAGCTGACCACCGAGCAGATCGCCGCCGTCCTGTATGAGGAGCGCAACTATGACCGCAAGATGAAGAATTTGCTTATGCCGATCATTCGCTGTCTGCAGGACACCCTGCGGGCTGCCGGGGCGGAGGACATCCTCATTAAGACATGGGGACATCTGGCGGTGGACACCGGGAAGTTTCGGTGTGATGCCTATGATTACAACGCCGGTGAGCCGTACGCCATCAACCAGTTCCGTGGAGAGTAC
>JAZLKY010000240.1:0-1502 GCA_045597885.1 Acutalibacteraceae bacterium
CCTTCACCGCAGGGATACAACCCCGTCACAGCAGAACAGCAACGCTCATCCCGCAGGATACGCACCGGAGAAGATGACCGGGATTCCACTCCCGTCAGCACGGCATCCGGACGGTCAAACCCTTTGATCTGCCGTCCGAACAGTGGAATAGCCTGTTGCAGATGCCGCGACACCGTAGCAGGCAAACACTCCCGCAGGTCTGTCCAGGTGACACCGGGACGGTAGGTGGGGAGGACATCTCCCGGACCGTGGGAAGCACGGCCAGCAAGAAAGTCGCCCGTCAGTTGTACCGGCGCACGGAAACCGCCGCCGCCCAGCCGGAAAGCGGCATGTTCCATCCGCCGTTGAAAGGCAAAGCCCGCCAACGGATGACTGTCACCGAAATCAGCCGGTTCTACTCCGACCAGCAGTGCGCTGTTGGAATTGATCCCGTCACGGGCGTGATAACTCATCCCGTTGACCGCCACCCCGTCTTCCTCCGAGGCGGCAGCGATGACTTCCCCGCCGGGACACATACAAAAGGAAAACACGCCCCGTCCCCCATCAGGACGGCAATGTAGCTTGTAATCCGCCGCTCCGAGTGCCGGATGACCGGCAAAAGCACCGTACTGGCTCTTGACGATCATCTGCCGGGGATGTTCGATCCGCACCCCCACGGCAAAGGGCTTCTGTTGCATGGGAACACCCCGGCGGTAAAGCATCGAAAAGGTATCTCTGGCGCTGTGCCCTATTGCCAGGATCATCTGACGGCAGGGGATCTCTTCTTCCCCGACAGGAGAGTGAACCTGCACGGATACCAGCCTGCCGTCAAGCACGGTCACATCCGTCACCGTGGAAAAAAAGCGCACTTCTCCCCCTGCCTGTTCGATCTGCCGCCGCATGGTCTTCACCGTATGCCGCAGTTCATCTGTACCGATGTGCGGCTTTGCCTGCCACAGGATGGATGACGGCGCACCTGCCGCCGCAAACAGTTCCAGTACCCGGCGGCTGCGGGGATCCTTGATGCCGGAATTGAGCTTGCCGTCAGAAAAAGTGCCGGCACCGCCCTCCCCGAACTGCACATTGTTGCAAGTATCCAGTACTCCGGTACGGCGAAAGGATTCCACCGCCTCCTGCCGGCTGTCAATATCGCCGCCCCTCTCCAGCAACAGTGGCATTGCTCCCGCCTGCGCCAATGTCAATGCGGCAAACAACCCCGCCGGTCCGCTTCCCACCACGATCGGACGTACAATGGGAGGCGACAGCAAGGGCAGGATCACAGTCGGACTTTCTTTTACTGTTCTCAGCGTTTCACCCCGTCCGTGAAAACGGGCCGATGCTCTCTGCTCGTCCGTCACCGTCACATCCACTGCCAGTTGAAAGCAGATATGTTCCTTCTTACGGGCATCGACCGAGCGTTTATGCAACGTGATGTTACGCAAGTCGTTCTCCTTTACACCCAAAGGCGCCGCCACCCGGCGGCGCAATTCTTCTTCGGTATAGGATAACGGCATCGACATGCC
>JAZLKY010000241.1:0-7379 GCA_045597885.1 Acutalibacteraceae bacterium
CACCGATATTTCCAAGGACGGTGCGATGAACGGTACCAACCGGGAACTGTACCGGGAACTGTCCCGGCGGTTTTCACTGGATATCATCGCTTCCGGCGGTGTATCCTCGTTGGAGGATATCAAAGCCCTGCGGCAGATGGAGCTGTATGGGGCGATCGTCGGCAAAGCCTACTATACTGGAGCGATCTCTCTCCGGGAAGCGATCGGGGTGGCAAGATGATAACTAAGCGAATCATTCCCTGCCTGGATGTACGGGACGGACAGGTAGTCAAAGGAACGAATTTTGAGGGCTTGCGTGAGGTGGCTTCTCCGGTGCAGTTGGCAGAACAGTACAGTCGGATAGGTGCTGATGAACTGGTTTTTTACGATATTACTGCTTCTGCCGACGGCAGACGTTTATTCACCGATATCCTGTGCGAGACTGCTCGGAACGTTTTTATCCCGTTGACGGTGGGAGGCGGTATTCAGACGGTGGAGGATTTTGACCGGGTGCTCAAATGCGGCGCCGACAAAGTCAGCGTCAATTCCGGAGCGATCCGCCGTCCTGCACTGATCGAAGAAGCCGCCAAACGCTACGGTGATCAGTGCGTGGTGCTGTCGGTGGATGTCAAACGTGTTGACGGGGCTTTCCGTGTGTTTGCCCGTGGCGGCAGAGAAAATACCGGGCTGGATGCTATCGAATGGATCCGCCGGGGAGTGGAAAGCGGCGCCGGAGAGATCGTAGTCAATTCCATTGACACCGACGGCGTGAAGAATGGGTTCGATTTAGAACTGCTGACGGCGGTCTGTCAGGTGGTCAGCGTTCCGGTCATTGCTTCCGGCGGTGCCGGAAAGGTGGACGATTTTATCACCTTGTTCCGGACATTGCCGGGGGTGGATGCCGGGTTGGCGGCTTCGGTCTTTCACTTTGGCGAGGTGAAGATCCCCGATCTGAAGGCAAAGATGCGGGAAAACGGTATCCCGGTGAGAATATAAAGGAGGAGACCTTATGGTTAAGGTAGAGGAACTGAAATTTGACGAAAAAGGGCTTATCCCCGCCATTGTGGTGGATGCGGTATCCAAGAGGGTGCTAACACTGGCATATATGAATCGGGAAAGTCTGCAACGCTCTATGGAAGAGGAACTGACTTGTTTCTGGAGCCGTTCCCGCCAGGAATTGTGGCTCAAGGGAGAAACCAGTGGGAACTATCAGCATATCGTCTCTATCACTGCCGACTGCGACAAGGATGCGCTGGTGGTCTTGGTAGAGCCGGACGGCCCGGCATGCCATTTGGGAACGGTGTCCTGTTTTGAGAATCCGGTATTTGAGAGCGAAAACCGACAGGCATTTTCTTATGAGCAACTGTTTGAACTTATCCGTGGGCGCAAAGACGAGAAAAAAGAGGGATCGTACACGACCTATTTGTTTGATAAGGGGCTGGATAAGATCCTCAAAAAGGTGGGAGAGGAATCCACCGAGGTGATCATTGCCGCCAAGGCGGAAGATAAGCAGGAAACGGTGTATGAGATCGCTGATCTGGCATATCATGTGATGGTGCTGATGATCGAAGCCGGCATATCGCTCGAAGATATCCACCGGGAACTGGCATCCCGTCATGTGATCGACAAAAAGGTCAAACAGGAAAAAATGACCTGATCCGGTTCGGTCCTTCTTTTGCGAAATTTGTAAATAGATCAAAATAAAAAAGTGGGCTGTTCAAAAACGAGAGTTTTTAAACAGCCCACTTACTATATATCGGTGCTGAAACGGGGAGGACGCTCAAATAGATATCTCCGAAGCAATACGGTACATATCCATATCGAACGGCTTCTTCATCGCCAGCGCATCCGAAATGTCAAAATCACACAAACGGTTGTTCTGGATGGCGACCACCCGGTTGCTCTTGCCTTCCAGCAGCAGCTTGACAGCATAATTTCCCATGCGGCTTGCCAATATACGGTCACGGGCGGAGGGAGAACCGCCCCGCTGCACATGCCCAAGGATGGTGGCACGGGACTCGACACCGGTCTCCCGTTCGATACGCTTGGCGATCTCATCAACATGACCGACACCCTCTGCTACCACGATGATGAAATGATGCTTGCCGGTGGCGGAGGCGGATTTGATCCGCTCAACGATATCTTTCTCGAAATTGTACTCGACTTCGGGTACAAGAATGCTGGTGGCACCCACGGCGATACCGGCAGACAGTGCCAGCCAACCGGCGTGTCGCCCCATCACCTCCACCACACTGCAACGGTCGTGGGACTGGGAAGTGTCGCGGAGCTTGTCAACCATCTCCGTCACAGTATTCATAGCAGTATCGTAGCCGATGGTGGATTCACAGCAGGAAATATCATTGTCGATCGTGCCGGGAAGACCGATACAGGGGATCCCCTCTCTGGTCAGATCCTGTGCGCCCCGGAATGAACCGTCACCGCCGATGACCACCACGCCCTCGATCCCGTGCCGGCGGCAGGTGTCGGCGGCTTTTTTCACGCCCTGTGCGCTATGATATTCCGGACTGCGGGCAGTGTACAGGATCGTGCCGCCCCGCTGGATGGTCTCGGAAACGGAACGGACATCCATGGGGATCAGTTCATCCTTCACCAGCCCGTTGTATCCACGGACAACACCGAAGACCTCCATCCCCTCATGCAAAGCGGAGCGGACGACTGCACGCACAGCAGCGTTCATGCCGGGCGCATCACCGCCACTGGTCAAAACAGCGATTTTTTTCACCGTATCTCTCTCCTTTTCTGAACTGTATAAAACATGACACTAATTACAATCATTGTATACCTTACAGGGTTAAAATAACAATGGACTTTTTTGGCAGGGATATGGAATTTTGTTGCATGCCTGATGACGGAATAAAAAAGTTTGAAAAATTTTAAAAAAACACTGTACATTTGTAAAAAGATTTGTTATAATTGTACCATGTATAAAGGATAGTGTTGGAAGGAGGGTGAAAATACAGTATGAAACAAGGTACGATCATTACTATCGGACGCCAGTATGGCAGTGGCGGACACCAGATCGGTATGAAGTTGGCAGAGCAGTTGGGTGTTCCGTTTTATGACAAGGAGTTGCTGCAGTTGGCTGCAGAGAAGAGCGGCTTGGCACATGAGAATTTTGAGGCTTATGACGAGGTGCCGACCAGCAGTTTGCTGTACTCTCTCTCTTTGGGTAATTATGGTTTGACGGCGGGGCAGTTTGAGATGCCCATCCATCAGAAGATCTTTTTGGCGCAGTTTGATACCATTCAGAGCTTGGCGGACAAAGGGGAAAGTTGTGTCATCATCGGTCGCTGTGCCGATTATGCGCTTGCCAAGCGGGAGCAGGTCATCAATGTCTTTGTACGCTCTACTCCCGAAAGACGTGCCAAGCGTTTGATGGAGCTGTACGGACTGTCCGAGAAGAAGGCTGCCGACCTGATGGTCAAGACGGACAAGCGCCGTGCCAGTTATCACAATTTCTATGCCGACAGCAAATGGGGTGCCAGTGAGTCGTACGATCTGGTGCTCGACAGTCTCCAATTGGGGATCGACCGGTCGGCGGCATTTTTGGCATCCTATGCCGAGATGCGTTTCCCCGGTTAGGAGCGATGTCTCACAACTTTGTTTGTTACATGAGCTATACCAGCACAAAATACATTGAGGAGTTGAAGAAAGCATGTCCAGATTAGCAAAAAAAGCGACGAGCATTTTTCTTGCAGGCGTGATTTTGGCTACCGGTATCATGGCATCCCTTCCTGTTTCTGCCGCCAGTGGCAGGCTTAACGGAAAGACAGCCTTGTTTGTCGGTGACAGCATCATGGCGGGGTGGATGGACTCCTATTCCAACGCATGGGGCGGTTTGACCAAAACTGTCTATCAGAATGGCGGCGGCTGGGCTGTCCGTATTGCCTCGGAGTACGGCATGACAATCAACAATGCCGCTACGGCGGGTTGGACGCTCAGCGATATCCGTTTGCCCAATCGTGGTTCGGTCAGCACCCAACTGATCAACAACAGAAATGGCGATTACGACTATGTGATCATCGAGGGCGGCTTTAACGATGTGATGGGTGTGGACGGTAATACCGGTTCCGTCACTGCCGCTCTGCTCGATGATAAGGATAGCCTCGCCGGGCGCACCTATGACGGTAGTTATGTCTACAGTGCCACCGAGTTTGCGGATCCGTCGATGTATACTGCCGGACAGACCACCTTCTCCGGCGGACTGGAGCGGGCGTTCTATTACGCAACCACCTATTATCCCACCGCCCGGATCGGCTTCTTGATTACCCCGCAGACACCCTTCTCCACCCGTGGTGATTTGACATGGGATCACGACAAGTTCGGTCGTTATTTTAACCGGGCGAAGGAGATCTGTGGTAAGTGGGGGATCGAATATCTCGATATGTTTGACGGCGATGTGCCGGATGGAAGCAAATCGTTCTACGATGTGTTCTATACCGCTGCCGAGCAGTCCCGTGCCGCCGCATTGACGTCGCAGTGCACCTCCTCTGCTCCCGGTTTGACCTATATTGCCGATGATATCCATCCCAACGCTGCCGGATATACTGCTTCTTATGACTATGTGGCGGAGTGGATGCGGACATTACAGCCGTACAGTGGCGCTCCGTCGTACAGTAGTTTTGTTTCCTATCAGGGCTATAACAGCTACTCTGCCGGCAACTACAGCGAGAACTACGGTGCAAGCAACACTGCCGGCGTGGGCGGCAATTCCGCCGGCCGCAATGTGATCACCGGTCACTCCTACGATCCCGCCAACGGGCAGGACGATACCAGTGGTAACGGTGCCGCTATCTGTATGCTGGTCAACAACAGTGGCAACATCATGCCGCAGACCGCTATTGTGGACGAGGACAAGAATTTTGTTGCCTTCCATGCCGGCGAGACAGTCAATGTCACATTTTGGGCATACTGGAATCCCGACGAGGATTGCCTGAGCAAATTCGGCTTTACCAACAAGATCGCAGCTGCTGATTCTCTCGACATGACATTCGAGGGGATCACCAGTCGGACGGCATTTGCTGATCAGACCAGTATGTTGCATGAGGCCTCTGCCACGGTGAAGATGGCGAAACAGACCTGGACAAAGGTCACGCTTACCGTCCCGGTGAAGAATGTGAGTGCCGATACTGTCTATATGAATATCGGTGCCACCTTTGCAGGGGCATCGTCCACCAATCTTACCTATGTCTATATTGACGAGGTCACGGTGGAGAAGGCAGGGCTGAAGATCGCCGGCGCCGCCCCGGTGCTGCAGGATGATCTGGCGATGAACCTGCTTGTCAGAAAGTCACTGGTATCCTCGATGGGATTGACCGACCTGTATGCCGAGGTGACGATGAATGATAACGTCGAAACGTTGACTCCGTACAAAGAGGATACAGACTTCTACTATTTCCGTTTCAAAGACATTTCTCCCGATCGGATCGGTGATACCTTTACCGTCGTTCCCGGCGGAAAGATCGGTGACAAGTCATTTGACGGTGTTCCGTTCAACTACAGTGTTGCCCAGTATTGTTACAGCAAACTGGCGGGTAAGAATCCGGAAGTGTTGGACGATGACGACAGCAGTACCGGTCATGATGACGGTGTCGTGGATATGGAAGAAGCCGCTTTGGTGGACGACAACACACCGTTACGTGTCCTGTTGGTGAATCTGTTGAATTACGGTGCCGCTTCTCAGGTGTACAACGACTACAAGGTCGATGATTTAGCAAATGCAGACCTGACAGAGAAGGAGTTAACGCACTATGTCGCTCCCGATCCGGCGCTGACCAGTGTCCTCAGCCGTAAATATGAGACGGTGGAAGAACCGATCGCTGTATGGCGGGGCGCCAGTCTCCATCTGAAGGAAACGGTGCGTATGCAGTTCTTGCTGGAGGTTGAACCGACAGATGGACTGACGGTGGAGATCCGGGATGATAACGGTGTGCTGAAGACCGTGGATAGCGGTGAGCTTATCCGCAATGCCGGTTACTACATTGTGCATTTTGAAGGCTACAATGCTTCGCAGATGAGTAAGAACATCTATCTTACCGCCAAGGTGAACGGTGTTGCCGTCAGCAATACGCTTCGCTACAGCATTGAGTCCTATGCTTCCTCCGTGCTTAGTAAAGACAGTGATGCCAATCTGGCTGATCTGGTGCTGAAGATGATGAAATACGGTAATGCTGCCAAAGAATATGTGGCATTCATTGCGCAAGGGAGGTAAGTGTGATGAAGAAATATCAATCTCCGGAGATCAATATCAAGTCCTTATCCTTTGATGAGACGGTTGCAGATTCCAGTAACGGTGTTGAGCTCCCGTACGAAATGTTTGATGACGACGATCCCAATGCATGACCGTTTTTGAAAATGAAGGGGCTGTTAAAAAACGAGAGTTTTTTAACAGCCCTTTGCGTTGTTATCTATTTTTTTCTGTGTAACGGTAACACCTGTCCCGTATGCAGGGCAATGATCCGTGAGAACAGAGTAGGGGAAAGCGGCGGGACTTATTTCTTGCCAAAGATCTTTTTGAGCAATCCGCCGGAAGAACCGGTGGAAACAGAAGACAAGATTGCTTTGAGACGGGCAATGTAGTCGGCATCATAGCCGGATGCAGACAAGTGATCTGACAGCCATTTTCCGCCTTTTTTCTCCTTTTGCAGGAAGGCAGAGACCACATTGTAAAGAGCCCCTCCCGCTTCTATCATACTGATACGGGTCTCCAGCCCCATCGACGAGGTGAACATGGCATTGCCCAAGGGCAACAGCCGGGACATGACGGTCTTGGCGGCTTCCTGTTCTGCCTCTTCCGCTTTGCATTTCGGATTGGCGGCACGGATAGCGGCGGCGGCATCATTGCATGCGGCATTATACGGTTGAGCAATATCCGGACTACCGGTCTTCATATATGTGGTGAGGATGTCGGCAAGCAGACGGGTGGCAGCATGGCTTTCCCCCGTAAGGGTGGCCTGTTCGCTCAGCCACTGATGATAGTATTCCGCCGCACCGGGACGTACTGTCTTGACCGGGAGTGCCTCGCAGCAGTTGATCATTTTACCGTGATCACCGGCAGTGGTGGCAGAGAGCAGTGCTTCGTACTGACGGATACAGTCATATTCTGTACTGTCGGTGAGGTACGCCTTATCCTTGGCATATGCCATCACTGTTGAGAGACCGCCACGGCGCAGTTTGACCGAGAACGCCTCCGGCAGTGCATCCCGCAATGCGGGACGTACGATCCCATCCAGTATCCGGGCGGCAAATGTTCCTGCTGTCCCGGTGAGAGCTGACAACTGTTCATCTGCTTCTATGAGAAGGTATACATTGGATCTTTTCGGCTTCTCCTCAGCTAGTCTGAGTAACAGATCAGCAAAGCGGTCAGCGATATCGGAGGG
>JAZLKY010000242.1:0-1299 GCA_045597885.1 Acutalibacteraceae bacterium
CTGGCAGACATAGAATCCACATCCCATCGCCGGGCTTTGAGCGGCAGTTTGCCCGCCGCCTGTACTGCATCAGTATGAATGTGGGCACGGGGAGACCGGCGACGGATCTCCGGCACCGCTTTCTCTATCGGGAAGCGGGCACCGGTCTCATTATTGACCATCATCACCGCAACCAACACCGTATCCGGTCGGCAGGCTTCGACGATCATTTGAACCGAGATCGTCCCGTCACCGTCGGGGACAAGGCGGGTGGCCTCATACCCCTGCTTCTCCAGCAGGTCGCATGATGCCACCACCGAGGAATGCTCCACGGCTGTAGTTACGATATGTCTGCCGTCCCTTGGGCGGGCGGCAACGCTCCCCAACACCGCCAAATTGTTTGCTTCTGTTCCGCCGGATGTAAAGATCAGATCCTCCGGCGGCGCACCGAGCAGATCGCCTACCGCCCGCCGGGCATCTTCCATCTCCTGCTCCGCCGCAAAGCCGAGGGAATGCAAAGAACTGGGATTGCCGTAAGTACGGCACATCATCTCATAAGCCTTGTCCGCCGCCTGACGGCAGACACAGGTGGTAGCACTGTTATCCAAATAGGTTTCGGTCAACGGTATTCCTCCCGATCCAATACGGCTTTTCACAGCCTGTCCCCCACAGTATACACCTGTTTCCTTTTTTTTGCAACCGTTTTATTCCGGAGAAAAGCCATCTGTTCCCGGTCAAAAGCAGTCTGCCGTCTATTCCGGCAGGATCCTGTCGGATTTTAACATTCTCTTTCGGCTTCTTCCGCAGCATGGCACTGCACCCGCCGCCGAATAAACCGCCAAACCGATGGTGTATCCGGCAAAATCCCCCTTTAATGCTCTGACCGCCCCCGTCTGTGTGCAAATGCACAGCACGGGGGCGGTCAGAACGATAGCAACCGGTACCCACTGTATCTGCGGGAATAATACGGTCGCCGTCACTAACGCAGTCGTGCGGTCGATTCTACAGCAAAAACCGACCGAAGTCCTATAACGATGCCGCTTTACCGATCGGCGCCCTGCCTCATGGCGGCGGCGGTCGCCTCTTTGCCTCGCCATTCTTCGCCGTCTTTTTGATACAGGCGAACATAGTCGATATAATAGTCGATAGGGAGTGGATCGTCCGGTGTCAGACACCATCCCGCCGGACTCCAACTACCGCCCGGCGTAAAGACCTCATTGTTGAAAATGAGGAAAGCAAAATCGTGGAATCCCTCCATACCGGGGATCTCATCCCAAAACTCGCCCCGTTCATCGACCGCCACGCTATAGTAACATTGAT
>JAZLKY010000243.1:0-3268 GCA_045597885.1 Acutalibacteraceae bacterium
TCCTCACACCGGCTGATCCAGGTCAGCCGCCGTCCTTCCAACTGTCCCCCGATGATGGAGGAGCAGTTATCCACCACCGTGCGGATGTCGGTGGGATCGCAGAGAATCTGCGCCTTGCCGCTCTCGATGCGGCTCATATCCAGCACATCGTTGACCAGTGACAGCAGATGACGGGAAGCGATGTCGATCTTGTGGATATACTCTGCCACTTGGGGGGACATCGGCTCTTTTTGCGCCAGTGTCACCATCCCCATGATCCCGTTGATAGGGGTGCGGATATCATGGGACATATTGGACAGGAATACCGTCTTGGCGGCGTTGGCACTTTCCGCCCTTGCAAGAGCTTCTTCGATCTGTGTCCGGGAGCGTTCGGCTTCTTCCGACGCATAATACGCCGCCAGATAGGATTCCCGTTGTTTGGTCACGTTGAATGCGTACATCGTCACGGCGGTGACCAAAAAGCCAAGAGAATAGAACGGTCCGTCGGGGTACAGCATTTGCAGTATTCCGAATACGAGCGGCAGTACGGAAAAGATCATCGCAGAGCGATAAACATATGTCCGTTCTGCATCCTGCTGACGGGAAGAAAGCCGGACGACGGAATAGATGATCAGTGGGATATAATGGCAGAACTGTAACAGGAACGCTACCGTCCGCAGACCGCCGGAATGATAGACCGATGCACTGTCGATGGTAAAAAACTTTCCGGTGAACGGGTTCTGAAAGATCAACACCATCTGCGCCACCAGCAAAACGCCCCGCAGATAGCCGAACAACCGTCTGACCGTTTTCTGTATCCGCAGATGATGCAGAACATAAGCGGAACAGACAAAGGACGCCAATGCCGCCATGATATGGAAGCCGTAGGTGGAAAATATGTATGCCATCCGATTAACAAAATACGCCGGGGAACCGACCAGCCCCCACAGCGCATCCACTGCGCAAAAAGCGACAAAGAACAGTAACGCCCGACAGAACTGACGGTCGACCGTTTCACGGTATTCGGTCGTCTTTACCCGGTTGCGGATGATGGCGATCACCGCTGCACACACAACCCCGACGTAGCAATACAGCAAATAAATATCCAAAAATCGTTCCCCCGTTCAATCATTTTGCGAGGATACTCCAAGGATATTTTACCATAAGATCCCGTTTTTTTCAATCATCAAACGCAAAAAGTGTGAAAAAATAAAAAAATTCGTTGAAAAGGCGAAAGCGGCGTGCTATACTATTGGTAAATATGCTGGTAGTTTTTTTAAATTTCAAAGCAGTGGGAGGCAACGGCTTATGAGAATCGAGACAAAATGCGTACAGGGTGGCTACACTCCCGGCAACGGAGAACCCCGGCAGATTCCTATCGTACAAAGCACCACATTCAAATATGACACGAGCGAGGATATGGGAAGGTTATTCGATCTGGAAGAATCGGGCTATTTCTATTCCCGTTTGCAGAACCCCACCAACGATGCCGTCGCCGCCAAGATATGCGAATTAGAAGGCGGCTCGATGGCGATGCTCACCTCCTCCGGGCAGGCGGCGAACTTCTATGCCGTGTTCAATATCGCCCAGTGCGGTGACCATGTGGTGGCGTGTTCCGCCATCTACGGCGGCACCTACAATCTGTTCGCCGTCACCATGCGGAAGATGGGGGTAGATTTCACCTTCGTTTCCCCCGACTGTACTGATGAGGAATTAGAGGCGGCATTCCGTCCCGAAACCAAGGCAGTCTTCGGAGAGACCATCGCCAATCCGGCGCTGTGCGTGCTGGACATCGAGCGCTTTGCCGCCGCCGCTCACCGGCACGGCGTCCCACTGATCGTTGATAATACTTTTGCTACCCCCATCAACTGCCGACCGTTCGAATGGGGTGCGGATATCGTCACCCATTCCACCACCAAATATATGGACGGTCATGCCGCCGTACTGGGCGGGTGTATCGTCGATAGCGGCAAATTCGACTGGATGGCACACGCCGACAGATTCCCCGGTCTGTGTACCCCCGATGACAGTTATCACGGGGTGATCTATGCCGAGAGGTTCGGCAATGAGGGCGCCTTCATCAACAAAGCCACGGCACAGTTGATGCGGGACTTCGGTTCTGTCCAGTCCCCGCAAAATGCATTCATGCTGAATTTAGGGCTGGAATCGCTTCATGTGCGTGTCAAACGGCATTGCGAAAATGCACAAAAGATCGCAGAATTTCTCGCCGCTCACCCGCAGGTCTCGTGGGTGAACTACTGCGGTCTGCCGGGTGACAAATACTATGACCGGGCGCAGAAGTATCTGCCGAACGGCTCCTGCGGCGTGGTCAGCTTCGGTGTCAAGGGCGGACGGAAAGCGGCAGAAACATTCATGAAGCACCTCAAGGTCGCCGCCATCGAAACGCACGTGGCGCACGCCCACACCTGCTGTCTGCACCCCGCCAGTGCCACCCATCGGCAGATGAATGACGAGGAACTGGCGGCGGCGGGCGTGTCCCCCGATCTGGTGCGCCTGTCCTGCGGACTGGAAAATGTACAGGATCTGATCGACGATATCGGTCAGGCACTCGCCAAAGTATAAAGATAGAAGGAGAAACCGTTCATGCCTATCAAGATCCCCAACGAATTGCCGGCGTATAAGACGCTGACGGATGAAAATGTCTTCATTATGAACGGGTCCCGTGCCATGACGCAGGACATCCGTCCTCTGCAGATCGCCATCGTTAATTTGATGCCGACCAAGATCGACACCGAAACGCAGCTGCTCCGTCTGCTCGGCAACACCTCTCTGCAGGTGGAGATACAACTCATCCATACAAAATCGCATCTGTCAAAGAACACCTCGCCCGAACATCTGCGGGCATTCTACAAGACATTCGATGATATCAAGGACAGCCGTTTTGACGGCATGATCATCACCGGCGCCCCGGTGGAAAAACTACCATTCGAAGAGGTGGAATACTGGGACGAGCTGTGCGCCATCATGGAATGGTCGAAGGTCAATGTCCACAGCACCTTCCACATCTGTTGGGGCGCACAGGCGGGGCTGTACTACCATTTCGGCATCGAGAAACAGCCGCTTGAGCAAAAACTGTTCGGCATCTTCCCCCATCGGGTGGAGCAGAAAAATTCCATCCTGTTCCGGGGATTTGACGATACCTTCATGGTCCCCCATTCCCGTCACACCACCGTGCGGCGGGAGGATATCGAGCGGTGCGGCAAGCTGGAGATCCTCGCCTCATCGGAAAAGACGGGTGTCTACGCTATGGCAACGACCGACGGCAGGC
>JAZLKY010000244.1:0-4587 GCA_045597885.1 Acutalibacteraceae bacterium
AGTCGTGATTATTTCCGCTTTTTTTGTACGGATACCGGTAGCATGATCAACGATCATCTGGTCTCGTTCAGTGAAAAATAACCGCATATTTTCGATGCAGTCTTTATCACAGCAACTGTCGTAAACCCGTCCGGCATCCACGCAAACCGCCTCTTTGCATCCGTTATCACGGACAAACTTTGTTTCCGCCATAAACATATGCCTCCTATTCAAGATTAAAGCGGGATGGCTTGGCACCGCTTTGTTACCAGTGTATGAAAGAGTGGATATTTTGGTTCCCGACCAAAATTTGTTTTGACACAGGAGCCGAGGCGGGATCGTCCGCATATACTGGTATAAGTCAAACCCGATCGCCGTCGGCCGTGGCTTATTCGGCACTTTTGCGGACGGGGCTTTGCCTTCGGCTATTTCAGAAAGGAGCAGCGAGAATGAGGATCAATTGGCGAATCAGGATCAACAATCCAATATGGTGGGCTGAAGTTTTACTGGCGATCATAACCCCCATTATGGCGTATGCCGGGATCACTTCCGCAGAAATAACATCCTGGCCAATATTAGGGCAAACATTATTGTCTGCTGTATCAAATCCCCATATCGTGGCGATGGTACTGGTCAGTGTCTTTAATGCCGTTAACGATCCGACCACCATCGGTGTAGGCGATACAAAAGAGATCATGAAGCAAACCGCACCTATTAAAGACTGACAGAGAAAGGAACTGTGAACAATGGCAAAAATATATTTATCACCGGCGGCACACGCAACGGATAATCCGACCAAATGCCCGGACAAATGCGGAGAGAACATTCATTGCAACGCATATATGGATATCGTGGAAAAGCGCTTGCGTCAATTAGGATTTGAAGTGAAACGAAGCAATAAGTCACTTACGGGTACAACAGCAATGAAAACCAGAACGACGGAAGCAAACAAATGGGGGGCAGACATCTATTATGTTGCACACACCAATGCAGGCGGCGGTCGTTACAGCATGACCATGTGTCATACAGATGCCGCCAGCAAAGCCAAAGCGGATATCATTCATAAATACCGTAAAAGCATTCCCAACCATAAAATCAAGCAGACAAAAGATTTGTATGAAATCAATCAAACCGCCATGGTCTGCCTGTATGATGAACTGTTTTTTCACGACAATGCGGATGATTGCCGTTGGTTTCATACGGGAGGAATGGCTGAGATGGCAGAGGAAACAGTACAAGCCTTATGCGAAATCTGTTCCGTCCCTTATCAAAGGGAAACGGCTTCAGCCCCGGAAGTAAAACCGGTTTCTCCCACCAAGCCTGTCAAACAACATCAACCGGGAGAAAGTGTCCGGTTGACCAACGGAGCACTGTATACAGCCAGTACCGGAGAAAACAAGATCATTCGAAACGGCACATTCTATATTTATGACGGGATCGCAATAAATGGCAGATTCCGAGTGACCGACAGACCCGACCGAGTAGGCAAGCAACCGATCACCGGAAATGTCAGCGGTTGGGTAAAACTGTAACAGACAGAGAAAAAGGGCTGTTAAAAAACGAAAGTTTTTTAACAGCCCCTTACAGCTTTATCCGCTTCTTTACAGGGTGTACTTGACAGCATAAGATTCAAACACCGTATCAAATTCCTCATTCCCACGCTTGATCCCATTGAGATATTTATGGGTATCGAAACTGTCATGATCCACTTCAATCACCGTGACCGCGACATTAGAGCAGTGGTCGGAGATCCGCTCATAATTAGTCAACAGATCCGACAAAATGAAGCCCATCTCAATCGTACAGTTGCCGCTCCGAAGCCGCCTGATATGATTGTCACGGATCGTCGCTGTCAGACCGTCGATCACCTGCTCCAAAGGCTCAACTCTTTTGGCAAGCTCAATGTCCCCCTGTACATAAGCACGGGATGTCAGATCCATGATCTCCCGCACAGCATTGACAAGCACCTGCAGTTCTTTTGCTGCATCCTCTGTAAAGTTTATTTCCTTGTCACGTATCTCTCTGGCAACTTTAACCAAATTCAGCGCATGATCGCCCAATCTTTCAAAATCGCCAATAGAGTGCAGCATTTTGGAAACGACATAAGAGTCTTCTTGGGACAACGCCTGCGCTGACAGCCGCACCAGATAGGTGCTGAGTTTGTCCTCGTAACTGTCAAGTATTTCTTCATTTCCCTCAATGGTCGCCACTTGTTTCTCGCTGAATTTATCAAATAAATTCATCGCCATCAAAACATTTTCCTGTGCCAGCAAGCACATTTTACCGGTTGCATTATTACTTTCGGTAACAGCCACGGAAGGAGATTTCAACAAACGCTCATCAAGAAACACATCCTTTTGAGCAGTGGTCGAATCCGGAACAAGACGAATGACCAGCTTTTCCAGCAAGGATGTAAAGGGGATCAGCAGTACAGTCGTCAGCAGATTAAACGCCGAGTGGGCAATTGCGATCGAAACAGGCGAAGCGGCATAGGAAAAATACTGCCAGTCAACAGCAGAGCTAACAAGACAAAAGACCGACAGCCATACCGCCATACCGATCACCTTGATCAGCAGATGGATCACAGCGACCTGTTTAGCCTTCCGGGTAGTACCGATACAGGAGATCAACGAGGTGGCACAGGTGCCGATATTGGCACCCATCACAATAGGGATGATCATGGCATTTGTCAGGCTCCCGGTCATAGAAAGCGCCTGCAGGATACCGATCGTCGCCGCCGAAGACTGGATAACTGCCGTAAACACCAGCCCAATGAGCATTCCCAGCACAGGATTGCTGAACTTGACAAGCAAGGAAGAAAAAGCAGGTGAATCCGCCAACGGGCTGACGGCATCAGCCATCATAGTCATGCCATAGATCAAAACGGCAAATCCAACAAAAACCGTACCGATACTTTTCTTACGATCATTTTTCGACAGCATCAGCAAACCGATACCCACCAAAGCGACCAACGGGGAAAAATGCTCCGGTTTAAGCATTTGAAGCCAGAAGTTATCACTTTGAATACCGGCAAGACTGAGTATCCACGATGTAATGGTCGTACCGATATTGGCACCGTATATGACAAAAAGTGTCTGCGACAATTTCATCAAGCCGGAATTGACCAAACCTACCAACATAACGGTAGTAGCAGAAGAAGACTGCACCGCCACCGTAATAACCGCACCGAGAAAAATGCTGATAAACGGATTGGCAGTCATTTTTTTAAGTAAATGCTCCAATTTGCCGCCCGCCATTTTCTCTAAACTGCCGGACATAACATTCATTCCGAACAGGAAGAAAACCAATCCGCCGATCATCGAAATGACCGAAAACACATCCACTGATCAAAACTCCTTTCGTGAGTAGCAAGACATCATCCCGATTTGTCTTTCTGCAAAGCAATTCTACACATATCTTTCTCACAGAAATAGAATATATCACACTTCCGGCAAACGGAAGACCAATATTCGGCATGGTACATTTTAGCATAAATGTTAGTTGTTGTCAACAAAAACCTGCCCCACAACTACAACTGTGGGGCAGAGCATAAAATCAATCACAAATCAAACTTTCTCTAATGTTTCCATCAAATAATCAGCAAACTCACGGCAGGTCGCTCCGGTTCTGTCGCCGGTAACGGTCACTCTTTTCTCAGTTTCGTTACAAATCTGCATCGCTTTTTGCAATTTATCGGCAGCAGCCGGTCGGGCAATATGGCGCAGCAACATCTCACATGCCTTCAGGATGGATGACGGATTTGCATAATCGCCAAGTCCCTCCTCGATCATACGGGGAGCAGAGCCATGGATCGCTTCAAACATGGCATAGCGGTCACCACTGTTCGCACTGCCGGCCGTACCGACGCCTCCCTGGATCTGAGCAGCCTCATCCGTAATGATGTCACCGTACAGATTGGGAAGCACAAAAACCTGGAAGCGATCCCGGATAGCCTCATTGACCAGATTGGCGGTCATAATATCAATGTACCAATCCTCTGCCGTAATATCGGGATAATCTGCTGCGACCTCATGACAGATAGCGGAAAACTTACCGTCGGTTTTTTTCATGATGTTGGCTTTGGTAACGATCGCCACATTGGTTTTTCCGTTATTCCGGGCATATTCAAACGCCGCACGGGCAATCCTTCGGGTCCCGGCATCAGTCGTCACCTTGAAGTCCATGGCAAGAGTGTCCGGGATTTCGATCCCCTGGCTTCCAAGCACATATTCCCCTTCGGTATTTTCACGATAAAAAATCCAGTCAATATTTTTTTCGGGAATGGTGACAGGACGTATATTGGCATACAGATCCAGTTCCCGGCGCAAAGCGACATTGGCGCTTTCCATCGTGCCGCCTTTGGGCGTGGTCGTAGGTCCTTTCAGCAACACATCACATGCCTTAATCGCCGTGAGCGTATCTGCCGGCACCGCCTGCCCTAACGCCAATCGGTTTTCGATCGTCAACCCCTCAATAGGCCGAAGCTCGATTCTGCCGTCAGCGATCTCGTCCCGGAGCAAAAATTCCAGTACCCGCCCGGCTTGTTCCACCAGGATAGGACCGATCCCATCGCCGCCGATGACACCAATGATCACTTTTTCTTTTTTC
>JAZLKY010000245.1:0-2008 GCA_045597885.1 Acutalibacteraceae bacterium
TATAGCGGTTTTCCCCGGCGGTAACGATCAGATCCCCCTGATCGACATAAACCAGTTCCCACGGCTCATGCGATTCCCCGCACCAAGAAAAGTTTTGCGGCAGATGATAATAGGAAACGTTGATCAAACCGTCGATATTCAAATACTCCTCTAAATGGACCACTTCAAACTGTTGCATACCGTCCTCCGAAAAAGGTCTTTTTTTATAAACTTTTCACCACAATTTATAAGGAATATGCACAAAGTATACCATATAATGTCTATGATGTGCAAGAAAAAACATGAAATTTATAAAAATAGTGAAAGTGGGGATGACAAAAGCATGAAAAAAGCAATTAATATTTGGTCTTTTCTCGGAAAGACCAATCGGGAAGCGATCGACCTGGCAAAGGATGCCGGGTTCGAAGGGATCGAGCTGGCATTGGATGCAACGGGAGAAATCAGCGCAGAAGCGACGGAAGAGCAGTTGCTGAAGCTCAAAGAATACGCTGAGGAAGCGGGCATCAAGATCCCCAGCCTGTCCAGCAGTTTGTGCTGGGGGGATTCATTAACGGCAGACGATCCTGCCGAGCGGCAACGGGCGCATGATATGATCGTCGCACAGATGCACTGTGCCAAAGCACTCGGAGCGCAAACAATCTTAGTTATCCCCGGCAGTGTGTCGGTCGAATTTGTCCCGGAGCGTTCTGTCGTTCCCTACGATATCGCCTACGACCGGGCACTGGCAGAGATCAAAAAACTGGTTCCGGCAGCAGAGAAATACGGCATCGAAATCGGGCTGGAGAATGTGTGGAACAAGTTTCTCCTCTCCCCGTTGGAGATGCGGCAGTTTGTGGATGCTGTGGGAAGCGATATGGTCGGTGTGTATTTCGATGTCGGCAATGCCGTTTATGCCGGGTATCCCGAACAATGGATCCGCATTCTCGGTGATCGAATCAAGAAGGTGCACTTCAAGGATTATCGCCGCAACCCCGGCGGGCTGAACGCCTTTGTTGATCTGCTGGCGGGCGATGTGGACTGGAAGGCGGTCATGGCGGCATTCCGTGATATCCGCTATGACGGCTGGGCGGCGGGCGAAATGATCCCGCAGTATGCACAGGGCAGTGATCAGATCATTTATAATACATCCGCTTCGATGGAGCGCATTTTGAAAGGAGAACTTTGATATGATCAGAATCGGATTGATTGGCTGCGGTTTTATGGGCGGGATGCACGCCGCCTGTTATGAGGCGCTGGCGGACCTTGGCGTAAAGGTCGTTGCCGTGGCGGATCCCCGCAGGGATTTTGCCGAAAAGGTGATGAAAGCGGACACGGCATATTTTGAGACCGGTATGGAACTGATCGCACAGGCGGACGTCGATGCGGTGGATATCTGTCTGCCGACCGATCTGCACGCCGCCCATGCGGTCGCCGCCATGAAAAAAGGGCTTAATGTCTTTGTGGAAAAACCGATCTGCAAAGAGGCGGCTGACATGGAATTGCTGCTGCAGACGGAAAAAGAGACCGGCGTCAAGGTACAGGTCGGGCAGGTGATCCGTCACTGGACAGAATACAAATGGCTCAAACAGACGGTGGATTCCGGCATCTACGGCAAGGTGCTGGCAGGCGAATTCGTCCGTATCAGCTCATGGCCGGACTGGGCAAGCGACAACTGGTTGCATACCGTTTCCCGCAGTGGCGGTGTGGCGGTGGATATGCACGTGCATGATGTGGACTTCGTGCGGTATCTGATGGGCGAACCCGACCGGGTACAGGCGCAGGCATACCGTGATGGCGAGGGTGTCATCCAGCATATCCATGCTCTGTACGGCTACGGCGGCAATGTCGGCATTTCCGTGCAGGCGGGCTGGGATTATCCCGCCTCGTTCCCCTTCACCGCCACCTACCGTGTCAAGATGGAAAAGGCGACGGTGGTCAATCAGAACGGCGTGACCGTGTACCCCAACGACGGCGAGCCGTTCACCCCGAAAATGGAAGAAGAATATCAGGGGAACAACGAGATCGGCGG
>JAZLKY010000246.1:0-5068 GCA_045597885.1 Acutalibacteraceae bacterium
CGAACGGGTCGGTCATGATCTTGAACGCCAGAGCGGAGAACGGTTCTTCGTCGGAAGAATGTCTGTCCTCTTCCTCTTCGGTCTTGGGGTTGACACCGCGGATAGCGGGAACGTCGACCGGGGAGGGCATATAATCGACGATGGCGTCGAGCAGTTTCTGGACGCCTTTGTTGCGGTAGGAAGTACCGCAGCAGACGGGAACCATCTTATTGGCGATGGTGGCTTTGCGGATGACAGCCTTGATCTCGTCGTTAGATATTTCTTCACCGGCGAAATATTTCTCCATCAGCACGTCATCCTGATCGCACACTGCCTCCAACAGTTCCTCATGATACTTTTGGGCAATCTCTTTCATGTCGTCCGGAATCTCTTCCACACGCATATCCTTGCCCATTTCATCGTAGTACACATCAGCGTTCATCTCGATCAGGTCAACAATGCCCTTGAACAGATTCTCGGACCCGATCGGCAACTGGATCGGCACGGCGTTACATTTCAGCCGCTCCCGCATCATATTCACAACACGGTAGAAGTCGGCGCCCATGATGTCCATCTTGTTGACGTATGCCATACGGGGAACGCCGTATTCATCTGCCTGACGCCACACCGTCTCCGACTGGGGCTCCACACCGCCCTTAGCACACAGGACCGTCACAGAACCGTCCAGCACACGCAACGAACGCTGCACTTCCACCGTGAAATCCACGTGACCGGGAGTGTCAATAATGTTGATGCGGTGACGGTCCGCCGTCCCCTGCTTATCCCAGTAGCAGGTGGTTGCCGCCGATGTGATGGTGATACCACGCTCCTGCTCCTGTGCCATCCAGTCCATGGTGGCACTGCCGTCGTGTGTTTCACCGATTTTGTAGTTAACACCGGTATAGTACAGGATACGCTCCGTCGTGGTAGTCTTACCAGCGTCGATATGCGCCATGATACCGATGTTCCTGGTTTTTTCCAGGGATACATCTCTTGCCATAGAATGATCCTCCTTACTCTACAAACAGACCGGCGATTACCAACGGAAATGAGCGAAAGCCTTGTTGGCTTCTGCCATCTTGTGGGTATCGTCGCACTTCTTAGCGGCGCCGCCGTTACCTTGCAGGGCATCCAGGATCTCCGCCGCCAAACGCTCTTTCATCGTGCGCTCGGAGCGGGTACGGGAATAGGTGGTCAACCAACGCAGCCCCAATGTCTGACGACGGTCGGGACGCACCTCGATGGGGACCTGGTAGGTCGCACCACCGACACGGCGAGCCTTGACTTCCAGAACAGGCATGATATTCTCCATAGCCTTCTCAAAAACATCAAGTGGTTCCTCGCCGGATTTTTCTTTGATGATGTCAAAAGCATCATAGACGATCTTTTGGGCAACACCCTTTTTACCGTCCAGCATAATGTTGTTGATGAGCTTTGTCACCAACTTGGAATTGTAAAGCGGATCGGGTAAAACATCTCGTTTTGCTGTAGAACCTCTTCTCGGCACTTTACTTCCCTCCTTCATAATGATGATATCACAGGTACTCGAAAGCGACATACTCTCGTTGGCCAACAAAGAAGCAGCATTTCACCCGCCGGACAAAGCCGGTATATGAAAACCTGCCGCTACTCAGTAGCCGCATGGATCATGTCTTACTTCTTGGCCGCACCGGCCTTGGGACGCTTGGCACCGTACTTGGAACGAGCCTGCATACGGTTAGCAACACCCTGGGTATCCAAAGTACCGCGGATGATGTGATAACGCACACCGGGCAGGTCCTTAACACGGCCGCCACGAATCAGCACAACACTGTGCTCCTGCAGGTTGTGACCTTCGCCGGGGATATAGGAAGTAACTTCGATCCCATTGGACAGACGGACACGAGCCACCTTACGCAGAGCAGAGTTCGGCTTTTTCGGCGTAGAAGTCTTCACCGCAGTGCAGACACCACGCTTTTGGGGAGAGTTCTGATCAATCGCAGACCGTTTCTTGGAGTTCCAACCCTTGAGCAGAGCAGGAGCTTTCGCCTTCTTCTCCAAATCTTCTCTTCCCTTGCGGACTAACTGGTTAAAAGTAGGCAATTCTTTTCACCTCCGACAGTAAATTTATCTCAACAGAAGCGGACGAAACCGATTCTGACGAAACCAATAAGCAACCGTGGATGCTGTCCACAACGGACAGAACACCACAGTTGCTTATTGTAGCACAAACCAATAACGGTTGTCAATACTTATTCGGTAATTTCTTCCGGCTGTTCGGATTCTTCTTCGGCAGCGTCATCATTTTGCAATAATTCATCCAGTATACTGAAGGCATTTTTCGGTGCCCGGCGATCCCGGACCTTCACTTCCGAATACGGCTGCATCCCTGTTCCGGCGGGGATCAGCTTGCCGATGATCACGTTTTCCTTCAAGCCGAGGAGCGGATCGACCTTCCCTTTGATGGCGGCATCGGTCAGCACACGGGTGGTTTCCTGGAAGGAAGCGGCAGACAGGAAGCTGTCGGTAGCCAGTGCTGCTTTGGTGATACCCAACAGAACGGGGGTGACCTGTGCTGTACGCAACGGAGCACCGTCAGCACCGGTCTCACCGGACTGTATCCGCTTCTGCACAGCCATATCGGCATCGTACAGCTCTGTCTTATCCACGATCGCATCGTTCACCAAAGTGGTGTCACCGGAATCATCCACCTTGACCTTACGCATCATCTGCCGCACGATGACCTCAATGTGTTTATCATTGATATCCACGCCCTGTGTACGGTAGGTGACCTGAACCTCTTTGATCAGATAATCCTGCACCGCCGATTCGCCGCAGACGTCCAATACGTCATGCGGACTCATCGAACCCTCTGTAATGCATTCGCCCTTTTGGATCAGATAGCCATCCTCAATGCAGGAACGCAACCGGGCACCGTAAGTGATCACATACGAACGCTCTTCCGTGCCGTCCTCAGAGGTGACGATCACGATATTCTTCTTTTTCTCCTCACGGCGGACAACACCGGTGATCTCACTGAGGATCGCCAGATGCTTGGGCTTACGGCCTTCAAACAGTTCCTCTACACGGGGCAAACCCTGTGTGATATCCTCCCCGCCGGCGACACCGCCGGTATGGAAGGTACGCATAGTCAACTGAGTACCCGGTTCACCGATAGACTGAGCGGCAATGATACCGACAGCCTCACCCACCGTCACCAGTTCGCTGGTAGCAAGGTTAGCACCGTAGCAACGGGCGCAAACACCTTTGCGTGCCGCACAGGTCAGCACCGAGCGGATCTTCACCCGCACCTTGCTCTCATCCACATTGCCCTCGGCATCAGTGGCGGCTTTCCGCAGGGTGGAATCAATCAGTTCCGCATCCTCATCGGTCA
The DNA here is from genome assembly GCA_045597885.1 of Acutalibacteraceae bacterium. Classification (GTDB taxonomy): domain Bacteria; phylum Bacillota; class Clostridia; order Oscillospirales; family Acutalibacteraceae; genus UBA5905. The sequence goes on from JAZLKY010000246.1 coordinate 3,353, forward strand.
TCTTATGACCGCAGTCGACCAGCACCTCGCCGGTAACAGGATCACAGAAATCTTCGCAGAGGAATCTGCCGAACAGACGCTCGGTCAACGGCTCGATAACACGGTTGCCGTCCTTGATATCATATACTGCGATACCGTCAGTAGTCCGGCAATCCTTTTCCCGAATGATCACTTCCTGTGAAACATCGACCAAACGACGGGTCAGATAACCGGAGTCAGCCGTACGCAGAGCGGTATCTGCCAAACCTTTACGGGCACCTTTAGCGGAGGTGAAGTATTCAAGGATGTTCAGACCTTCACGGTAGTTGGCACGGATGGGGACCTCGATGGTCTTACCGGAGGTGTTGGCGATCAAACCACGCATACCGGCGAGCTGACGAATCTGACTGATAGAACCACGGGCGCCAGAGTCCGCCATCATCTGGATCGGGTTGTACGGATCCATATTGGATGTCAGTGCCGCCGTGACCTTATCGGTAGTTTCGTTCCATGTCTTGATCACATACTGATACCGTTCTTCCTCACTCATAAGACCTTGGTTGAACAGATCGGTGATAGCATCCACCCGCTTCTCGGCATCGGCAATATACTGTTTCTTTTCCGCCGGAATAGAAGCATCACCGACCGACACGGTCAAAGCGCCACGGGTAGAATAGCGATAGCCCTGCGATTTAATGGCATCCAGTACATAACTGGTACGGGCAGTACCGTGTTTTTTGATACATTTTCCGACGATCTTGCCCAACTGCTTCTTGCCGACCTTGAAGTCGATCTCATAGCCCATGTACCGATCAAGGAAGGAAGAAGAATCCACTGTTTCGCCATCATGGAGCGAACGGTCAACAAATCCCAAATCCTGCGGAATGGGGCGGTTGAAGATCACCCGTCCGACAGTCGTCTTGATCAGATGAGACACTTCCCGTCCGTCGATCTCCATCGTCCGGCGGATCTTGATATCATCGTGCAGATCAATGGCTTTTTCGTTGTATGCCATCAGTGCTTCGTTCTCGTCCCGATAGATCTTATCAGTGCTTTCTCTGGCTTTGTCTGCCTCTTCGGGCGTATCCTTTTCGTGCTTGTCGATCGTCAGATAATAGGAACCCAAGACCATATCCTGTGTCGGGACAGTCACCGGCTTTCCGTCAGAGGGCTTGAGCAGATTGCCTGCCGCCAGCATCAGGAAACGGGCTTCCGCCTGCGCCTCAGCGCTGAGCGGAACGTGGACAGCCATCTGGTCACCGTCAAAGTCCGCATTAAATGCCGTACACGCCAACGGATGCAGCTTAATGGCACGCCCCTCTACCAACACCGGCTCAAATGCCTGAATACCTAGGCGGTGCAGTGTCGGCGCACGGTTGAGCATGACCGGATGATCCTTGATGACGATCTCCAGGGCATCCCATACCTCCGGGCGCAAACGGTCCACCATCTTACGGGCAGATTTGATATTCCCTGCCACGCCGGTTTCCACCAGCCGCTTCATTACGAAGGGTTTAAACAGCTCAATCGCCATCTCCTTCGGCAGACCGCACTGGTACATCTTCAGCTCCGGACCGACCACGATAACAGAACGGCCGGAGTAGTCCACACGCTTGCCAAGCAAATTCTGACGGAAACGTCCCTGCTTACCCTTGAGCATATCGGACAAACTCTTGAGCGGACGGTTGTTGGGTCCTGTCACCGGACGTCCACGGCGGCCGTTGTCGATCAGGGCAT
>JAZLKY010000247.1:0-1247 GCA_045597885.1 Acutalibacteraceae bacterium
CCCGCAAACGTCTTTTCTTCACCGCCGTTGAAGAAGAAGGTGACATGGGCGTATTTCTGTGTTTCGGCAATACGCAGTTGTGTCATGTTGCGGCTTGCCATATATTCTCCGAATGTCATGGTTAGCGCTTCCGGCGGGAAGGCAACGGTGACATTCGGCATCGTTTCGTCATACTGTGTCATGCAAACGTAGTTGAGCGGGAAGAACCCGTTGCGACGCTCGAAACCGTCAAAGGCGGGATCAACGAATGTGCGGGTGATCTGGCGGGCACGGTCGGGACGGAAATTGAAGAACACCATGCTGTCGTTAGCATTGACCGTACCGGCGGGATCCACGACGGTGGGGACGATGAACTCATCGGTCACGCCGCCTGCATAGGAATCCTCCATCGCCCTGACCGCATCAGGCTGTCGGATACCCTCGCCGTATACGGCGGCGGCATATGCTTTCTCTACCCGATCCCAGGCAAAGTCACGGTCCATCGCATAGTACCGTCCGGCGATAGTGGCGATCTTGCCGATACCAAATTCCTTCATTTTTGCCTGCAGGTCACGGATGAATCCCACGCCGGAGGTGGTGGAAACATCACGCCCGTCCATCAGACAGTGGACATATACCTTTTGCAGACCGTACTGTTTTGCCATGTTCAGCAAGCCGTACAGATGCTCGATATGGCTGTGGACACCGCCGTCGGACACCAGTCCCATCAGATGCAGTGCCGTGCCGTTTTTGCGGCAGTTCTCCATGGCGTTTTTGAGCGGTTCGATATTAAAGAACGAGCTGTCCTCAATGGAGCGGGAAATCTTGACCAGCATCTGATAGACCACCCGTCCGGCACCGATGTTGGTGTGTCCCACCTCGCTGTTGCCCATCTGCCCGTCCGGCAGTCCGACATCCAGCCCGGATGCGCCGATGGTGGTGAAGGGGTTTTCGGAAAACAATTTTGTCAGATTGGGGGTTTTGGCTGTTTTGATGGCGTTGCCGTCATCCGATTCCCGCATGCCGAAACCGTCCATGATGCAAAGTACAACGGGTTTTTTCATGTTGTTTTTTCCTTTCTCTCACGGATGCCGTCAATGATCTGCTGGATGCGGATGATCGGCGGTATCCTCATACAAAAACGATACAAAAACGGGGGCGGGCAGAAACCGCCGCACCCCCGTTCAACAGCATTTATTTTGCCGCCGCTACGATCGCTGCAAAGTCGGTGGCGTCCAGCGAAGCACCACCGATCAAACCGCCGTCCA
>JAZLKY010000248.1:0-1433 GCA_045597885.1 Acutalibacteraceae bacterium
ATAAGCAGAATTGACCGATTTTAGCGCATTGATCAAACCAATGACACCGGGGATATACCGCTCATTTGTCAATACGGTCATATATACTTGTTTGTTATTCTCCATACTATCCTTCCCTCAACTTTTTGATTTGTAGATCCCCAATTTTCTTTGGACTGAACTCCAAATACGTGTATCGAACCACAACTGAAATGTCTTTTTGCGCCCGGCATGAGCGGCATACCGTTTGAGTGCCTCCCGCACAGCCTCCTTTACATACGGTTTGTATTCATCGTACTGCGGGCTGTACACCTCCAAGTAGCGCTTTGACTTGAGAGAATGATAAACAAATGCCGCCTCCGAATGCACCAGAGCGGTCGTGAATCCGTTCTGCTCAAAAAAGGCGATCTGCTCCCGATACGCCTGCAGACAGTCCAACCGCCTTGGCGTCCACTCTTTTCGCATGATGCTGTCAGGACCCTGAAAATACTGATACAGTTTGGCGGATGTCACGGCAATACGGTCACACTGAAACAGTACCCGATGGGTAGTAAACTCGTCCTCGTTCAACTTGCCGTGGGGATATCGCACATCCGCAAACAGCGAAGTCCGATACAGCTTCCCCCATGCGATCATAGCATTGGTGCGGTTGATCCGCCAAAAATCCTCCGGTGTCAAAACGGATACCGGATAGCCTTCCGGTACGGTTTCTTCCCCGGTTGTCCGAATGTAGCCGCATATGCTGATATCCACCTGATTTGCCTTGACCATCTCATACAGCAGAGACACCGTATTCGGCAATATCCAATCGTCGCTGTCAATAAAGGTGACATAAGCAATGGCAGGATCCGTCTTGATCAGATCCAGTCCGGCATTGCGGGCGGCAGACAATCCGCCGTTTTTTTGATGGATCACGGTGATCCGTCCGTCCTTGGCGGCATACTCATCGCAGATCCTTCCACTGCCATCGGTCGACCCGTCATTCACCAAGATCAGCCGGATCGGAGAATAGGTCTGCTTTAAAATGCTGTCAATACACCGATGCAGATACTTTTCCACATTATATACCGGTACAACAACGGCAACTGTCTCATTCACGGTTAAATCCACCCCAAATTTTCATATACTCTTCACACACCAGTCGGTTATCCCATTCGGACATATCCACGATCTGCTTTTGATTTCCGTTTTCCTCAAAATATTGCCCGATCCGCTCCGCCCATACCGATGCACCGTCTGCCAACGGCAGGAATGTGCAAAGTCCGCAGTCGCAATCCGTCGACACATCGGAGGACACGAAACAAGTCAGCCCCATTCTCTGGGCTTCCAGTGCCACATTCGGCAATCCCTCCTGCAAGGATGGGATCAGCAGGACAGTAGCCTGTGCCATCGCTGCCGGAATATCGGCATCCTGCGGCAGGAAAGCCACAGCATCTTCCAGCCCCAGATCAGCC
>JAZLKY010000249.1:0-4409 GCA_045597885.1 Acutalibacteraceae bacterium
TGGTACCCAGTATCGGGGCAGGCGGTTTATCGGGATCTTTGATGACATGAAAGAGGCGATCGAGACCACACAGCAGGGCTATCTTGCCGTGCGGAGCATGACGGTGGAACAGCGTGAAAAGATCATCACCGAGATCCGCCGTCTGACACGGGAAGAAGCGCTGATCCTGGCACGTCTCGGCGTGGCGGAAACCGGCATGGGACGGGTGGAACACAAGACAGCCAAGCATATTCTTGTTGCCAACAAAACACCCGGAACGGAGGATATCGTCCCGACAGTGAAAACCGGAGATGATGGTCTGACATTGGTAGAAATGGCGCCGTTCGGTCTGGTGGGGAGCATTACCCCCAGTACCAACCCCAGCGAAACGGTGATCTGTAATTCTATCGGCATGATCGCCGCCGGCAACGGTGTGGTGTTCAACCCCCATCCGCACGCTATCGCCACCTCCAATTATGCGGTGGATCTGGTCAACCGGGCGAGCAAAGCCGCCGGTGGACCGGAAATACTGGTGTGTTCCATGGCAAAACCGACAATGGAGAGTGCCGCCGTCATGCAGAGCCATCCACTCATCCGCCTTCTTGTTTGTACCGGCGGTCCGGGTGTGGTGAAAGCGGTCCTTTCCTCCGGCAAAAAAGCCATCGGTGCGGGTGCGGGCAACCCGCCGGTCATCGTGGACGACACGGCCGATATCCCGAAAGCGGGAAAAGATATCATTGACGGTTGTTCCTTTGATAATAATCTGCCCTGTATCGCAGAAAAGGAAGTGTTCGTATTTGCCAATGTTGCGGACGATCTGATCCATCATATGCGGCAGAATGGGGCATATCTGCTCAGCCGTGATCAGGTGCAGGCACTGGTTGACACCGTGCTGGTGGAACAGACCGGCAAGGACGGCAAGGTTCGCAAGGTCATCAACCGTAAATGTGTCGGACGGGACGCCGCCGTACTGATGGAAAAGATCGGTGTCAAGGTGGATCCCTCGGTGCGCTGTCTGATCTGTGAGACGGATTTTGATCACCCCTTTGTGCAGACAGAGCTGATGATGCCGATCCTGCCGATCGTACGGGTGCATGATATTGATGAAGCCATTGATCTGGCGGTGAAAGCGGAGCACGGATGCCGTCATACCGCTCATATGCACTCCAAAAACGTGGATCACCTCACCCGGTTTGCACGGGCGGTGGAAACCACCATCTTTGTTAAAAACGCTCCTTCCTATGCCGGGATCGGTTTCGGAGGAGAAGGACATACCACCTTTACTATTGCCGGTCCGACCGGTGAGGGGATCACATCGGCACGCAGTTTTACCCGTCAGCGTCGGTGTGTGATGGCAGACAGTTTTCACATTATATAAGGAGGAGAGAACATGGAACTGAACGCAAGTCAGATTGAAAACATCGTGCGGGATGTACTGGCACAGATGGGTTCCGGCGTTTCGGTACCGAGATCCGGCGATCTGCCCAAGACTGCACGGGTGGCAATGCTCACTGCGCCTAAGCAGATCGAGGTCAAAGAATATCCCATCCCTGCATTGGGGGACAACGATATTCTCGTCAAGGTCGAGGGTGCCGGGGTATGCGGGACCGATGTACACGAATGGAAAGGTGATCCGTTCGGACTCATCCCGGTGGTACTGGGACACGAAGGAACGGGCGAAGTGCTGGCAATGGGCAAAAATGTTCACTGCGACACCGCCGGAAAGCCCTTGCAGGTCGGAGATAAGATCGTCACTTCCGTCATCAGCTGCGGTGAGTGCGGTATCTGCCGTCTGCATCCCGCCAATACCAACCTGTGCGATCAGCAAGGTGTATTCGGACTGATCTCCGACAAACCCGATCAGCATCTCAACGGTTGGTTTTCTACCCATCTGCTGATCAGCTCGCCCGGTGCGACATACTTCAAGGTCAACGATCTCGATCTGCAGGAGCGGATGCTGCTCGAACTGTCCACTGTTTGCGTCCATGCCTATAACCGGGCAAACAGCACAGGACTGATGAACTTCAATACCAAAGTGCTGGTACAGGGCTGCGGGCCTGTCGGCTTGGTGCAGATCTGTGTCTTGCGTGCCGCCGGTATCAACCATATTATTGCCGTTGACGGGAACGAGAATCGGCTGAAAGTGGCACAGCGCATGGGGGCAAAGACGTTCGTCAACTTCCACGATGCCAAGACACTGGAGGAACGCATCCAAAGGGTGAAGGACGTGACCGACGGTATGGGAGCGGATTTTGCATTCCAGTGTACCGGTTCTCCGGCGGCTGCATCCGATGCCTACAGTTATATCCGTCGCGGCGGCGGGTTCTGCGAGATGGGATTTTTCGTCAACAACGGCGAATTTTCCATCAACCCGCATTTTGCCATGTGTAATAAAGAGATCAATTTGGTTGGTTCTTGGGACTATAGTGCAGAAGATTATCCGACGGCTATTGCCTTCCTGAAGCAGGCACGGGAGATGAATATTCCGATCAAGGAACTGATCACCCATTCGTTCCCGTTGGATCAGATGAACAAAGCCATGGAAGTGAATGTGGCACAGGAAGGTATCAAGATCTGTTATATTGCAGAGTGAGAAGGCGGGGAAGACCGACATGGCAAAGGCATTAGGGCTGATCGAGGTGTACGGCTTCACCACGGCGATCATTATCGGGGATCTGATCGCCAAAACGGCGGATGTGTCTATCGTGGCGCTGGATAAAAATAAACCTGCCAATGGCGATGCGGCAGAGGTTCCGTTGTTGATGACAGTCAAGTTTGAGGGTAATGTGGCGGCGGTTCGTGCGGCACTGGATGCCGGGGTCGCAGAAGCAAAAAAAAGGAATTTGCTTGTGACCTACGACCTCATTTCCCGACAAGCGGAGGATACGCAGAAAATGGCTCGCATCAATGCGACCGGGAAAGATAAACTGCGTGGATGATCCCTATTCGTTTTTCTTTGGCAGGAAATGATATTTCCTGTTGAAATAGAGCAAAAAATACACTATAATGATAGGAGAGAAAAGACAATGATGGAAGCGTTAGGTATGGTAGAGACCCGTGGTCTGGTAGCGGCTATTGAGGCGGCAGATGCCATGGTAAAGGCGGCAAATGTCACACTCATCGGTTCTGAGAAGATCGGTTCCGGCTTGGTGAGCATCCATGTGCGTGGTGATGTCGGCGCAGTCAAGGCGGCTGTGGAGGCCGGCGGTGCGGCGGCGGCTCGTTTGGGCGAGGTCGTGGCAACGCATGTCATTCCCCGTCCTCACAGCGATGTGGAGAAACTGCTGCCCACGTTGGGATAAGACGGTAAACGGGAAAAAGAAAAAGGAGGCATGACGGCTATGGAGATCCCGAAGGAAAATAATGCTGTTGCACTGTTGGAAGTGCAGGCTATGGTTGCCGCCATTGCCGGATTGGATGCTATGCTCAAAGCGGCAGATGTGCGTCTCATTCACACAGAAAAGAGACTTGGCGGCAGACTGGTCACCGTTGTCGTGGACGGAAAGGTAGATGCAGTCAGGGCGGCGGCAGATGCCGGCCGTATGGCTGCCGCCGCCGTCGGCAAGGTGAAACTGTGTGAAGTGATCCCCAATCCTCATCCCGAAATCGCAAAGTTTTTGTACACAGACTGAATCTATTCAAAAGTACAGTTATAAAGGAGAGGTCAACAATGATGGAAGCATTAGGTATGGTAGAGACTCGTGGTCTGGTAGCGGCTGTTGAGGCGGCAGATGCTATGGTCAAGGCGGCAAATGTTACGCTCATCGGTTCTGAGAAGATCGGATCCGGCTTGGTCAGCATCCATGTGCGTGGTGATGTCGGCGCAGTCAAGGCAGCTGTGGAAGCCGGCGGAGCGGCGGCGGCTCGTTTGGGTGAAGTCATTGCCACTCATGTCATTCCCCGTCCTCACAGCGATGTGGAGAAACTGTTGCCCACACTTAAGTAAGTTTGTCAAATGATCATTTCATTAAAGGAGGTCAGAAACATGGAAGCATTAGGTATGGTCGAGACCCGTGGTTTGGTTGCGGCGATCGAGGCGGCAGATGCCATGGTCAAAGCGGCAAATGTGGTGCTGATCGGTTCCGAGAAGATCGGTTCCGGCTTGGTCAGCATCATGGTGCGTGGTGATGTCGGTGCTGTCAAGGCGGCTGTGGAAGCCGGCGGTGCGGCGGCGGCTCGTTTGGGCGAAGTCATTGCCACTCATGTTATTCCCCGTCCCCACAGTGATGTGGAGAAACTGTTGCCCACCCTCAAATGATTTTTGCGACAGTTCAATGGGGATGTTAAAAATGTCCGGATCGCAAAAAGGCAGAAATAGTGAGGATAAATCGTACCAAAAAGCGTTAAAAAAACGATTTTTTTCGATTTATTCCGGCTTTTCTTAAACAATAAGAAAAAATATTACCTTTTTGCTATAATCGAACCTCACC
>JAZLKY010000250.1:0-4173 GCA_045597885.1 Acutalibacteraceae bacterium
GCGTTGACGGCGGCGGTCCAGTCCACCGCCAACTGCTGTGCCCGGAACACCCATTTCGGATGAGCGGCGTGCATCGTCCGCAGTCCCACTTTATAGCTCTCCGGGAATCCCTGCTCTGTGAGATAACTCTCAAAATCGCCGTCGGAGCTGTCGACGGTACTCAGAGTGATATATTCGGCGCTGACATAGCCGACCGATGAACCGAACGGGATCTTGTACCAGACCATGCCGCCCGCCGTCACCGTATCGTTGATCGTGACCGGATCGCCGTTGTACAGCTTGCCGATCACATCGCTATTCGTTCCCGCTCCTTTTCTCACATTGAGATAATCGTTCACGCACACGATCCCGGTCTGAACGGAACCGGCATACAGGGGAAGGATCCCCGCCGTTCCCGCAAAAAGAATACAAAAGCACAACAAAACGGCTGTAATACGACGGCGCATGGACCATTACCTCCTTTCAAAAGACGGAAACACCGCCATTATTACTTCAGAATTGACTTTTTCATTTGCTGACAAGGTGCAGAAAACGCCTTGTCAGTCAACTGGTCATAACAGTACAGAACAAATCCTTCAGCAGCACCGCTATTGCGTACCGCATCGACCTGCCGGGCAATGATCGTGGCATCTGATGCCCATTCCGCTCTCCCCGCTCCGGCATAGGTATCATCGGTCAGTGTCGCTTTATACAGTGCCAGTCCGACATACAGGGATACCGAATTGAGGCGGGGGAGATCCCCCCACTGCGCCAAAACAGTGGAAAACGGACGTGTCTGATGGTTGAACCCGAAATAGATCTGCGGACAGATATAGTCCAAATAGCCCGGACTGCTCATCCATCCGGCAACATCGGCAAACAACTCGTTCCGGCATTTTTCCACGACTGCCGACGGACTGATACCGAACGGCCTTTTGTACAGATGGCACAGACCGTATGCACTGCTGACCAGTGTGTCCACCTGTGTGCGCCGCCAGTCCCCGACCGCCGTACCCGCCGGAACGGTTTCAAACGCTTCCGCCACTGCACTCATAGCAGACGGATAAAAATAATCGTCAAAATGGATCCCGTCCACATCGTACCCGATCAAGATCTCCCGGATGCCGTCCAGCACCAGCTTGCGGACGCATTCTTCCGACGGATCGTAATAATACTTGCCGCCCTTTTGGAACACGACATCCGGCAATACCGCCGCCGAGCGTTTGCTCCCCACCCGATACGGATTGATCCAGGCATGGAGCGCCAACCCCCGTGCATGGGCGGCACGGACAGCGTATTCAAGCGGATCGAATCCCTTTGCGAGCAGAGGAGATACCGATGCCGCCGCCGGGAAAACCGAAGAGGCGTAATAGGCATCACTGTTGGCACGCACATGAAAGAACACCGTATTAAGTCCGTATGATACGCAGGTGTCCATCACGGTGTCCAACCGCTTTGCCGCCGTTTGGGGCGTTGCTCCCTTGAGCAGATCGTCCAACTCATAAAATGACACCCACACCCCGCGCATCTCTGCCGGGAGCGGATATTTTGCCGCATGCGTCTTCGCCTTAGTTGTTGTCGTCGTCGTTGCGGCGGTCGTTGCGGCAGAAGAAGCCGCCACATCAGAAGCCGTCGTCGATGTCCGCACTGCAGAGGATGCCGTTGCCGTCACCGCCGACGTAGCAGTACCCTCTGCCGTTACCGATGTCTCTGTCGGGACAGCCGACTCCGCAATCACACTCTCTGTCGAAGAAGGGAGCGCCGCCGGCGCAGAAGAACCAATTGTCTCTTGATGCCCGCAACCAATCAAAATCAAAAAGGCGGGGAGACAAATGCCAATTCGCCGAATGCTCTGTTTTTTCACGGTCAAATCCATCACTTTCACCAAATTCTGTTCAGGTCACCCTAATAAAAAGCGCAAACCCTCTTCCACATTCATTCTACATAATCCGAGCAAAAAGGTCAAGTACATCTTATCAAAAAGTTTCCCGGTGAATTATTCCATCGTTGTCATCAGATAAAAATTGTGTTATACTGGCAAAAACCGAAAAAGGAGGATCTCTTCCATGCCGTCTGTTCCCTTTATCCCCGTTTTATTCTATTGGTGGATCGGTGCAAATCTGCTGGGGGCAGTACTGACCGTTGCCGACAAACAGCAGGCGAAGCGGAGACGCTGGCGGATCCCGGAGCGCACGCTGATGACGGTTGGCATTTTAGGCGGTGCTCTGCTTATGTTTCTGACCATGAAATGCATCCGTCACAAAACCAGACACCGGCTGTTCATGTGGGGGCTGCCTGCGTGCATGGCCCTGCATTTGCTCTTGCTCGCCGGCTGGTTGTTTTTAATGTGAAAAATGTGAATTTTTCATTGACATCCACCATATATTGTGTTATTATTTCGATAAGTGAATAATGTTCACAACATGCAGAGCGGAGGGCGTTTCATGGCATCATCGGATAAGCAGTCCGGTTGGGAAATATATCCCTGTCACTGTATCACACCGGGAGCGGAAGACATGCCGTCTTACGGCATTGGTTATTGGGAAGACGGAAAGCAACTGTGGAGGTGGGAAGATGTCGATGTTTGTCACGAGACTGTTTTGGCACTGGTACAGCGATTGCGTCGGGAAACACCCGAACCTGTCCACTGGGAAGAGATCGTACAGGACTATATTGAGGAAATCGGAAAATAGTGTTTCGCCCTTGCAATCATTCTATATATATGGTAGAATGTGGGTACTATGTCAACCTGCTGCGCTGATATGAATTAAAAAGTCGGCTGAAAGGAGCGCTTCCGTATGAAATGCCCGTTTTGCGGTTTTACCGAAAGCCGTGTGATTGATTCCCGCCCCACGGATGAGGATAGCCGTATCCGTCGCCGTCGGGAATGCCTGCAATGCGGTAAACGTTTTACTACATATGAGATCGTTGAGAGCCTGCCCATCGTGGTCGTCAAAAAAGACCGTTCCCGTGAACCCTTTGACAGACAAAAACTGCTCAACGGGCTGTTGCGTGCGTGCGAAAAACGCCCGGTATCCCTCGAACGGCTGGAAAAAGCAGTAGACGACATCGAAGCACAGATACAGAACTCCATGGAACGGGAGGTTTCCACCACCCGCATCGGCGAATATGTGATGGAACAGCTCATCCACATTGATGATGTCGCATACATTCGGTTCGCTTCGGTATATCGCCAATTTAAGGACATCCAGTCATTCCACGAGGCAATCCGCAAACTAATGGACGAGGAAGATAAAAAGATTTGACATGACACGGTTATCGGCACATCAACTAAATAAATATTTCGGGGAGCGTGCGTTGTTCACCGGGTTGGATCTGACCGTAAGCGACCGGGACAAGATCGGACTGGTCGGTGCCAACGGATGCGGCAAAACCACTTTGCTGAAAATGCTGATCGGCACCGAACCGGCTACGGACGGGGGAGAGATCATTCGATTCCGGGACACCCGATTCGGCTATATGGAACAACATACCTGTCGGGACAGCCGGCGCACCCTGTGGGATGAGGTAGAAAGCGTATTTGCGCCGGTCATTGAGACCGAGCGGGGGTTAGAGGCGGTCAATGCCTGTCTGGCATCGGGAGCCCCCACGCAGGAACTGCTCGAAAAACAGCATACATTACGGGAGTCGTTTGAATCAATGGGCGGCTTGTATTATAAGAGCCGGGTGCGCTCCACGCTGTTGGGACTGGGATTCCGGGAGGAAGAATTTCATTCCCCTATCGAGGTGCTGTCCGGCGGACAGCGAAACAAAGCCGCCATGGGCAAATTGCTGTTGGCACAGACCAATTTGCTGTTGCTCGACGAACCGACCAACCATCTGGATATCCCCTCGGTCGAATGGCTGGAAACCTATCTGCAAAGCTACGCCGGTGCGGTGATCGTCATTTCCCACGACCGGTATTTTTTAGACAGTGTGACCGATAAGACGTGGGAGCTTTCTCACGGTCGGCTGTATATCACAAACGGGAACTATACCGCCCATAAAGAAAAGCGGGAAAAGGACCGGGAGACCGAACAGAAGCAGTATAAGACAGCCATGCAGGAGATCCGGCGGATCGAAGATAATATCACCCTGCTCAAACAATGGAATCGGGAAAAGAGCATCCGTGCTGCCGAGAGCCGGGAAAAACGGGTGGAACGGCTGAGGGAGCAATTGGTTGAGCCGGAATCA
>JAZLKY010000251.1:0-2131 GCA_045597885.1 Acutalibacteraceae bacterium
TTCCAGACCGAGCAGGCACAGGCATACTTCGGGAAGCGGATCGCCCGCCGAAGTTGTGTGATCCCCAATCCGTTGTTTTTGGAAGAACCGATCCCGCCGATAGACTGCCGTCCTCATAAGATGATCGCTGTAGCCCGGTTGACACCGCAGAAAAACTATCCGATGCTTATCCGGGCATTTGCCGATGCGGTGACAGAGGACTCTGATTGGATCCTGGATATTTTCGGTGACGGCAATGAGGAAAACCGGGCGGCACTGCAGGCATTGGTCACTGAGCACCATATGAACGAACGGATATACTTTCATCCCGGATGCCGTGATATTCATACCAAGATGGGACAGCATAGCATCTATGTGATGACTTCCGATTTTGAAGGGATTCCCAATGCGCTGATGGAGGCGATGGGGATGGGGCTGGCATGTATCAGCACGGACTGCCCCTGCGGCGGCCCCGCTTATCTCATCACTCCCGGTCAGGACGGGCTACTTATCCCCGTAGGAGATACGTCCGCACTGACTGCCGCCTTGAAGGAACTGATGTCACAGGAGGAGAAGCGTATCGCTTTGGGAAGCGCCGCCGTGGCGGTGCGGGACAGATTGAACAGTTCCCGGATATTTGATGAATGGAAGCGGTATCTTACACAGGTCATAACTTGACCGATCAGTGAAAAGGAGCGGTCTGATGAAAATTATCGGCGTTATTGGCTGTCCTGCTAACAAGGGCGGGTCAGAACGGGTGATGAGTTTACTGTGCAATTATTTGTGTGAACACGGTCATGAGGTGGTGCTGATCGCATTGAACCCCGACGGAGAGGATGCCTATCCGATCGCGAAAGAGGTCAAGCGGCGAGGCTGCACTGCCCGTGCATCCCGGATCCCCGGTGTGCGGCTGATGAGACGGTTGCGGCATATGCACCGTATTTTTAAAGAGGAAAAAGCGGACATTGCCTTCTCTTTTATCATCCTGACCAACATATTGGCAATATTTGCTTCACTTGGCACACGGACGCCCTTGATAGTGTGTGAACGTTCTAATCCGGATCAGTTTAAGGGGACTGCCATCGGCAGGATACGAGCCTTGTCTTATCCGTTTGCCCAAGGTTATGTTTTTCAGACACCGCAGGCAAGGGATTACTTTTCCGACAGGATACGGAAGAAGGCGGCGGTGATCTACAATCCGCTCACCGAGGGCTTGCCACGGAAAGAGGACTATACTTCCTCCGGCAGATTGGTGGCGGTGGGGCGGCTGACGGAGGCTAAGGATTATCCGTTTTTACTCCGGGTGATGGATCGGATACACCGCCGGTATCCCACTGTAACGCTGGAAATATACGGCGACGGGAAAGAAAAAAGCAGCTTGCAGCAGCAGATCGCCGCTATGGGACTGGAAGATACCGTCCTTTTGATGGGCAATGTGACAGATGTCCACCAACGTATTATAGATGCCGATCTGTATTTGATGGCGTCCAAACATGAGGGAATGTCCAACGCTCTGGCAGAGGCGCTGGCGATCGGACTTCCCTGCGTGGTGAATGATTGTGCGGGCGGCAGTGCATCCTGTCTGGTAGAAGATGACCGTAACGGCCGTCTGATCCCCTTGGGGGAGGAAGAAAAGTTCACTGCGGCGGTGGCGGCACTGCTTGACGACGCTAATTATCGCCGCCGGTTAGGTGAGGCGGCTGTGGATATACGGGAACAGCTGGATCTCCATGAGATCATGTCCTGTTGGGACCGGTATTTTAAGCAGATTCTTGAGGAGCAATGAGTATGGACAACGCAAAACAACAGACAAAAACAACCAATCAGATCCTGTTGATTGCGGATATTTTGGTTTTGATTGGCGCCTTGGCTTTTATGTATATCTACTCTCTGCGGACCACCACTTTGTATAAGGCATCCTTCCAGGATCTGCTGAATGTGCTGGTTTTGGCGGTTTATGGGTGGGGCTTTTTCTCCTGGTTCCGGTCAGGCGGGAAAATAATATCCTTCTACAGTTTTTTTCTGATCTATCTCCTTTTCAGCACGGCAGGACAGACGATCCTGCAGTACTTCAAGCCGGTCGAGACATCATTGGCTAATGTCTATCTTGACTATTCTCTGCTGGCTACCAATAAAATGCTGCTGTATCAGA
>JAZLKY010000252.1:0-1357 GCA_045597885.1 Acutalibacteraceae bacterium
CCAGCCGCCTCAGCCGCCGAAGAAAAAGCGGAAGAACGGCTGGCTGGTGACGGTGGCGATCCTGGGAGCAGTAGGAGTGATCGCCGCCATTGTCTGTTTGGGATTGGGTTCGATGGACCTTTTGCCCAAAACGGATCAGTCCGTTGAGACCGACACTTCTGACCCGGTGCCAAATAAACACGCTCCCACACTTTCTATCACTTCGTGGGATGATGACGATGGGGGACTGAGCACCAGAGAGGTGGTCAACCGTAATTTTGATTCCACGGTGGTGCTGACCATTTATTCCAAGAGTACCGGCTTTACATTCGGAGAGAGTGCTTTGATGGAAGCTGGTGCCGCCAGTGGTATCGTGATGAGCGCAGACGGTTATATCATCACCAACTGTCACTGCGTGGTGAATGAGAATACCGGCGAGGCATATGACCGGGTAGATGTAACGACGCATGACGGCAGGACGTATGAGGGATGCGTTATTATCGGTGCAGATGACTCCACCGATCTGGCGGTGATCAAGATTGATGCTACCGGATTGACACCGGCAACTTTCGGTGACAGTTCTACTTTGGCGGTCGGTGATCGGGTGATCGCCTTGGGGAATGCTGCCGGGCTGTCTTGGACCGCTACCCAGGGTATTATCTCTGCAACTGCACGTGATGTATATGAGGATACCGGCTATGCCATCAAATGTTTGCAGACGGATGCCGCCATCAATCCCGGCAATTCCGGCGGCCCGCTACTGAACAACCAGGGAATGGTCGTCGGGATCAATTCCTCTAAGATCGCCGCTTCCGGTTATGAAGGCTTGGGCTTTTCCATTCCGATCAACGAAGCGAAGAAGGTCATTGATTCGATGATCCAGTACGGCTATGTCAAGGGACGGGTGGCACTGGGTATCACCGGAAAGACTATTTCTTCCGGGTTGTATGAAGGATTTATGATCACCGAGATCAATAATGAATCCAGCCTGAAGAATACCGAGGCGGCAGTTGGAGACCTGATCACTGCTGTTGATGGGGAAAAGGTGGACAGTTACGGTGCTCTGCGCAGTATCCTTGCCTCCCATAAGGTGGGAGACCGTGTGTCACTGACCCTCCTGCGTTCCGATCGGATGGGGCAGGTCACTTCTCTGAAGGTGACGGTCGTGCTGAAGGAACAGACGAAAGAATAAAAACGGGGATACTGCTCAGCAGTGATCGGAGCATTCACAGGAAAGGACGAAGAACGGTATGCGCATCAGCAGACAGCTTATGAAGTCCGATTTGTCTGCCGGAAAACGGCGGCGCAGGCGGCGCAGACAGTTGATCCGTCTGCGCCAGTATGCCGTGGAGGCATCTGTATTGCTCCTGTTGGTTGC
>JAZLKY010000253.1:0-1188 GCA_045597885.1 Acutalibacteraceae bacterium
GTATTCCAGAAAGCGGCATATATGGCAGAGGTCGATATATTTGAGATCTTCTCCAACCCGTCACAGGTGGTGTCCAATATCCACAAGTGGGGACAGGGCAAGCACGTGATGGTCGACGGTGTCGAGGGCGCCGCCATCCGCTTCTATGAGCACCCGAATCCCGAAACGATCAACGAGGAGTATCACACCTACGGATTCGAGTGGGATGAGGAAAAGATGAGCTTCTATGTCGATGACAATAAATACTGCTCTCTGTGGATCACCGACCGGGGCGAATTCGGTGCGGATGACCTGCCCGGTATGGACGGATTCCACGATCCTGAATTCATCATCCTCAACAATGAGATCTTCACCCCCAAAGGCGGTTGGGTAGTAGACGGATGGTCGCTGACAAAAGACGACCCGATGCCTATCGACTACTATATCGAGTCCATGCGCCTGTATCAGAAGAAGGGCGAGGAGATCTATCTCAAGGACGAGATCGAAGCGGAGCAGGCGAAGAAATGACTGCACACTGAGGGATGCTGATGAAAAGACGGTTTGTCAGGACAGTGGCGATGGCGATGGGATTACTGCTATTTTGCGGTTGCGGTAAGGAAGGGAGTCAACAAGCTATGGCAACTATGAAAGAACAGGCAGAAAAAGCCGGGATCGAGTACGAGAAACACGGACGGCAGTTGGTGTGGTTCGACGAGTTCGACAGTGGGGTTTTCGACACCGATAAATGGTGTTTTGTCCGTACAATGGTCGGCAGTGACCGGGACTATGTCAATGACGAAAAGCACGCCCGTGTAGAGAACGGCAACCTGCATCTGCAGGCGCACCGCAATGACGGAGAGGGGAAGCCCTATTCTCTGTCGGAAGGCGTGACCACCAAATTTACCATGAATTTCAAATACGGGTATTTGGAGATGCGGGGACGGGTGCCGTTCAGGCATGGGGCATGGCCGTCCTTCTGGATGCAGTCCTGTACCCCGTTCCAAACGGCGGAATATATGGCGGAGACCGATGTGTTTGAAGCGTTCTCCAGCCCGGACAAGCTGCTTGCCACCATCCACAAATGGGGCAAGGACAAAAAATATGCCATGATCCCCGGCTCGAATACGATGGAAGAACGCACTTATACCTTCGCCCATCCCGAAACGCTCAACGATGAGTATCATATCTATGCGCTGGAATGGGATCCTG
>JAZLKY010000254.1:0-2201 GCA_045597885.1 Acutalibacteraceae bacterium
CACGACGGCAGAGCACCGGATTATGATGACTGGACGCTCAACGGCGATCTGCTGTACTGGGATGCGATATTGGGGCATGCACTGGAAGTCAGTTCTATGGGCATCCGGGTGGATGCGGATGCTCTTCGCCGGCAGTTGATCGTCGCCGGAGAGGAGAAGCGGATGCAGTACGACTATCACCGGCAGATCCTGCAGGATGAGCTGCCACTGACGGTGGGTGGCGGTATCGGTCAGTCCCGGCTGTGTATGCTCATGCTGGAAAAAGCCCACGTAGGGGAAGTACAGGTGTCGGTCTGGTCGTCACAAACCGTCGAAGCCTGCCGCAACGCCGGTATTCCCCTGTTATAAGACAGATTTTTTTCAATGGCATCGACATAATAATGGCGGTTTTGCCGGGACGGTATGATATGATTATCCGTGTTCCGGCGGATATCGCTACCGATGCCTAAACCGACGATTTCATCATTTGAGGTGACATATGGAAAGTTTGGTTCATTGGTTTATGAATGTCCTGCACGGTCTTGCCGGTGAATGGGTAGCCTTTCTGATCTCCATGATCCCGTTGTTAGAGCTGCGGGGAGGGTTGCTGGCGGCATCGCTGTTACAGGTCGATATCCGATTGGCGGTACCTATCTGTATTCTCGGCAATACGATCCCGGTGCCGTTCATCCTTTGGTTCATCACGCCCATCTTCAATGCACTGAAACGGACAAAGCTGCTCCGCCCACTGGTGGAAAAACTGGAAACCAAAGCATTAGGTAAAAGTGACAAGATACAAAGAGGATACTTTTGGGGGCTGGCATTGTTTGTGGGCATCCCGTTGCCCGGTACCGGTGCCTGGACAGGGGCACTTATCGCCTCCCTGCTCAACATCCCCGCCAAAAAAGCTTTTCCTGCCATCATGCTGGGCATCCTCATCGCCACAGTGATCATGTCTGTCGTTTCTTATGGTCTGTTGGGCGCACTGATCCGATAACCGAGGCATCGAACAGGATCGGTGCCTTCCGTCCGAAGGGAATAATACCGGAGCTGATTGCATATAATCCCATAGCCGAGTCAACAAAAGGAAGGAATGACAGGAATATGGAGAAGCGAAATGCGTATCTGCCGGAGGGCTCCCGGATCCACACGACGGAAAATCAAAACGCCATTGCCACCGTGACCGGGCTGATGCAGGCACGGGATGAGGGGATGCTGTTAGAGGCAAGAGCGATCCGATGCGATGTCGAGCATAATTTATATGTTCAGTTCCCGTTCGGAGAAGGGATCATTCCCCACCAAGAGGGCGCCGAAGGGATCAGCGAGGGCGTGACCAAGGACATCGTCCTCATTACCCGTGTCAACAAACCGGTTTGTTTTATTGTCACTGGCTTTGAGCAGACAGAGGACGGATGCCGTCCCCTTTTGTCCCGCCGCCTCGCACAACAGCAGTGCCGGGAACAGTATCTGGACCGCCTGCAATTGGGGGATGTGATCCCCGCCCGCATCACCCGGCTGGAATCCTTCGGTGCTTTTTG
This sequence comes from Acutalibacteraceae bacterium, assembly GCA_045597885.1. Taxonomy (GTDB): domain Bacteria; phylum Bacillota; class Clostridia; order Oscillospirales; family Acutalibacteraceae; genus UBA5905. The sequence continues at coordinate 1,518 of JAZLKY010000254.1, forward strand.
CGATGTCGGATGCGGTCTTCCCGCCCTGCTCCCCATAGCCGATATCTCCGTCAGCCGCATCTCTCATCCCCGTGACCGGTTTTCTCCCGGTCAGGAAATCACAGCGGTGGTATCCTCTCTGGACAATGACCGCATCTGTCTGTCCCACCGGGAACTGCTTGGCACATGGGAGGAGAACGCTGCCCTGTTTTCTGTAGGAGAAACGGTGGCAGGGATCATCCGCTCGGTAGAACCGTACGGTATTTTTGTGGAGCTGACACCCAATTTGGCAGGATTGGCAGAGCCACGGGAAGGAGTACGCATCGGTCAGCAGGCGGCGGTGTATATCAAGAGCATCCAGCCAGATAAACTGAAGATCAAGCTGGCGCTTATTGATGTGCAGGAGGACGAACCATTCCCCCGCCCACCCCGGTATTTTATCACCGAAGGGCCGTTGACCGATTGGCGCTATTCCCCGGCGGACTGCTCCCGTGTGATCGAGAGCCACTTCGCCCGCACCGAGGAACCAACATCGGTCAAAGAATGATGCCGGAATATTTATGCAGGTAAGTAGTAAAATAAAGATTCCAAAAAAGTAAAAAAAGAAGATCCACATTGAAACCTGTGGTATAATTTAAGCGACCAAACTCAAAACACCGGAGGTAACAATATGGATCGCTTAAATGATAGCACAAAAAGAGGAAA
>JAZLKY010000255.1:0-3246 GCA_045597885.1 Acutalibacteraceae bacterium
TATTGGGTATGGTCTTAGTTTAACACTAACAGGTGCCATGGCGCTCCCCATATTGTTCATATCGGTCACCCCTTTGTCGATCACTCGACCGATGCATACCTCCTTGATCCTGACGCCCTTTCCGGCACGTCCCACCACCACGGCACCGGAGGCGGTAGCAGTCCACTGACTGGTCGGCGTACGCTGACCGCCATATTCCAGTGGAAATCGAAATTGCCGCTCGGCGGTGCAGAAATGAGAGGAGGTTACCGCTCCGCACAGATCTGCCGCCCCACTGTCCACAAAAACTGCCGCCATCGCCATCGTCTGCCCCATGGTGGAACAAGCCCCGAATTGTCCCAACAACGGCACATTCATCTCCCGCAATCCGAAAGTGGAAGCAATATTTTGATTGAGCAGATCGCCGGCAAACAGATACTGTAAAGAACTGGGCGCCAGCCCCGCCTTGTCCAGCGCTCGTGTCAAGGCTTCCCGTTGAAGAGCGCTTTCAGCCTTCTCCCATGTTTTTTCTCCTAAATGAGTGTCATCAAATATGGCATCAAACTCCCCGCCGAGAGGTCCTTCCCCCTCTTTCTTCCCGCCAACGGCGGCATAGCTCAACACGGTCGGTCCGTTTGAGAGCACCAAGGTGTGTTGTCCCCGTCTTTCCGGCATACGATCCCCCTCCTTTATACCAACATGGTGAGCCACAGGATCAGTCCGTAAACCGTCGCCGCCGTGATCCCATAGACCAACACCGGTCCGGCGATGATAAACATCTTGGCTCCCAATCCCAATACGTAACCCTCCGATTTGAACTCGATGGCGGGTGCTACCACCGAATTGGCAAATCCGGTGATAGGAACCAAAGTCCCGGCACCCGCTTGTTTGGCGATTTTGTCAAACACCCCACACCCTGTCAGGATCACCGCCAACAAGATCAGCACGACAGAGACCGTCAGCCGGGATAGTTTTTCTTCCACTCCGTACTGTCGAACGATCTGAAAAACGCATTCCCCCATCGCACAGATCAGGCCACCGATCGCAAACGCCTTCAGGCAGTCAGCGATGACCGGCGAACCCGGTGAGACCTGTTTGCTCATCCTGTCATATTCTTTGTCAGAAAACTGCATCTTCTTCCTTCCTTTCCGTCTGTTTCCTCTATTTTGACCAAAGTCAGATAAAATATGCCATTTATCCTCCTCCGTTATTGACAAAATAGCGTCTTTTGGTATAATTTAAGGTGGGTTTGAGTAATCTTTGACATCCCGGCCTCTGCCGGAAAGGAGCGATCATATGAATGAAGAACTGTTTCGAAAAAAGAGCCTTGAGCGTGTCAAATCCCCCGAAAGCATCAACGACTACATTCAGGTATCCAATCCCGGTATCTGGTTGCTGTTGGCAGCAGTGATCGCCTTATTGCTGGGTGCTGTCATCTGGGGGATCTTCGGCTATGTTGATACAACAGTGAAAGCGGATGCGGTCTTTTCCGGCGGCACTGCAACGGTCACGGTAGACAGTGCGGATATCAAAACGGGGATGACTGTCACCGCAGACGGCGTGACGGGCTCCGTCACCGCTGTTGATTTTTTCTCTCCCACTGCTGACAGTGAAGAGGGAGCTGCCTGCCGTGCCACGGTGGCAGTTGATATCCCGGACGGTTCATACACTGTTGCCATCATCACCGAACGCACCCACCCGATCTCCTTTGTTTTGAATTGAGGTGCGTGCCATGGCTAAAAAAGTAAACGAACCACTGCACAACGGCGTTGCCAAAGTCCCGGTGGTCATGCAATTGGAAGCGCTGGAATGCGGTGCCGCCAGTCTGACCATGATCCTCGCCTATTATGGAAAATGGGTGCCGTTGGAGCAGATCCGGGCTGACAGTGGTGTCTCCCGTGACGGCTCCAATGCCAAAAATATTCTGAAAGCCGCCCGTCATTATGGACTGGAAGCCAAGGGCTATCGCTATGAGGTCAAGACGCTGAAAGAACAGGGAACTTTCCCCTGCATCATCCACTGGAATTTCAACCACTTTGTGGTGCTGGACGGTTTCCGGGGGAACAAGGCATATCTCAACGATCCCGCCAAGGGTTCCTATGCGGTACCAATGGAGGTGTTTGATCACTCCTTCACCGGAATTTGTATGCAATTCAAACCGGGTGAGAATTTTGTTCCGTCCGGCAAGCCGAAAAACATGGCATCCTTTGCCGCACGCCGTCTCAAGGGTTCCGGCACCGCTTTGGCATTCACAGCAGTCACCGGTATGCTTGTTTCACTGACCGCCGCCATTGCTCCCGCCTTTTCCCGTGTTTTCATGGATCGCCTGCTCACCGGTAAAGATCCCGACTGGCTGACCCCATTCATCATCCTGTTGATAGCAGTCGATCTGATACAGGTGCTCATGTCGGTGGTCAGTGCAGTATACGGTTTGCGTATCCGGGGTAAGATGGCAGTGCTCGGCAATACCACCTTCATGTGGAAAATTTTGCATCTGCCCGTCGGCTTTTTCTCCCAGCGCATGGCAGGCGACATCCAGGAGCGGCAAAAATCAAACACGAATATCGCCAATGTGCTGATCACCACACTGGCGCCGTTGGTACTGGATACGGCTATGTTGCTGTTCTATCTGATCGTGATGCTCCGATACAGTGTCATCCTGACACTGGTCGGTGTCGTTTCGCTGACGGTCAACGCACTGGCATCCGACTACATATCCAAAAAGCGTGTCAATATCACCCGTGTTGCCATGCGGGATATGGCAAAGCTCAACTCTGCCACCGTTTCCGGCATTGAGATGATCGAGACCATAAAATCCAGTGGATCGGAGAACGGCTATTTCGGCAAATGGGCGGGATTTCAGGCCAGTGCCAATGCTCAACAGGTAAAATTCAAAAAGACCGATGCCTATTTAGGTATGATTCCCCAATTCACCTCGATGGTGGCATCGGATGCCGTCTTGCTGGTTGGCGTTCTGCTAACCTTCCGGGGAGAGTTTACTGTCGGTATGATCATGGCGTTCCAAGGGATGCTCACTTCATTTATGCTCCCTACCCGCAAGCTGATCACCGCCAACCAGACCGTTCAGGAGATGCGTACGCAGATGGAGCGCATTGATGACGTCATGGAATACGGCTGTGATGATATCCTCACGGAAAGCACCGATCAGACAAATGAGGAATACAGCAAGCTGACCGGCAATATACAGATCAACCATGTTTCGTTCGGCTATTCTCCCTTGGCAGAACCATTGGTCAAGGATTTCAA
>JAZLKY010000256.1:0-3022 GCA_045597885.1 Acutalibacteraceae bacterium
TTATGTAACGACATCTGATCGTCTGCGGGATCATCAAAGGGATCAATCTTATCCCCTAACACCAGCAAATGGAGCCGCAGCCGTCCCATTTTCTTTTCACAAATCAGCCGGAACTCCGTATCGGCACCTAAAGCCGCCTGATATTTCAGCAGGATCTCCTCTGCCAGCAAGCGAATGCGTCCCAATGTCTTCCGATCTGTATCGGCGTGTTTCAAAAAAACAATAATGTGCTCTGAGGCTGTATCAGTTGTTTCATTCCGCAAATCCCGCACTGTTGTCATGGAACGTCCGCCTTTCTGTTGTCTGTGCGATATATCATACCACACTTACGCACGAAAGGCAACCCCCCCAAAAAATGCGGGTTCTTTTCTTGTTCCCGTGATGTTTTTATGAAGAAAAAAGCAAATGAGGAATCTGCAAAAACAAATCGCATCTTTGAATCCTTACCGAACCGTAAGGCGGGAGCGGGTATCGTCACTTTGCGACGATACAGTTAAGAGTTTACAACTATGAGTGATGGAGTTAAAATATAACCTACAATCGTATGAAAACCGTAGGGAACGGTCTTGACCGTTCCGCCGAGCAACCCGCAAAATTGATTAAATCATTCCGTAGTGTGCGGCATCCCCGACGCACCGGACAGGCTCCCTTTTCGGGTAGCCGAAGGCTCCGAGAGGTAGTGAATGACAGTCCGGTGAACTGTCAGAGCCGCCGAGGTGACCGAGCCCGGATACCGTTCGGCGTGCGTTGGCAAATCAAAACACACATTTTCACAGTTTTAAGAAAGGACCAAAAGGCGCCGGCACAGTCAGGCGACTCGAACGGAACCGGATCATTCCATCGGCACCAGCAAAACCGCAGGATCAGAAAGAATATCTGCTTCTAAACTGTTCTCTGCCTTGATCTGATGCGGAGAGGCATGGCAGTGGCGGGCAATATCAAATACCCTCTCTCCCGCATCCGCATAATACAGTTTTAGGGCGGCGTTTTCGGGTTGGAAGGGTCTGTTGGTATCGACAGTAACACCGCACACCGTGTGCAGAACCGTTTCTTCCCATCCGACAGCCATGACCGCCAATTCCGCACGGATCTCCAACTTCTTATTGGTTACAGAATACCGCAAATCGGTCAACCGGATACGACAATCTGCCTGTGTCCCTTTCAATCCGGTCCCGTGGGAAAATTCTTCCTGCCGTTCATAGTAGCCTACCAGTCCCTTGTCGTCCCGTACCAACATGCACACCGTCAACCGGGCGGCGACATGCAAGCCATTTTCCCGCAGTACCGTCGGGAACGGCTGCGGACAAAGCCAGACATCAATAATGTCCTCTATATTTTCAGGCGGAAGTTCCGGGTGCAGATTAACCGTAATTGACTGCTGTTCAATACCGGTCATGACCACAGTGGGGATATCCTGTGTCTCCAATGTGATCGGATACCGGCAGTGAAAGGCATCTGTGGCGATCTCTGCCACTGTACACTCAAAAACACACGCCTGTATCAACAGCTTCAGTCTGAACGTGACCGTGCTGTTTTTTTCTGCCAGATCAGCCGTACTCCGAATATCATTCTCCAACAGCAAAGCATTGACGAAGCAGGCGTCATCCTCTGCCACGCCGTCTATATCCAGTATTTGGCTGAAAGGAAGCAGGTGATCAACAACTGCCGTTGTTCCCGCATCGGAATCATCCGTATACAATTGATGGATCTTCACCTGTCCTTTCACGATCACCTTATCCGTCAACATTTTCCACTCGGTAACAAAAGCGGAGCAATAGCCATCCAACAGCATTTCGATCGGGGGCGCATTGTCCGGAGCATCCAGCACTTCTTCTATCGGCAGGATCCTCTCCGCCGTTCCTTTGATCCCGGTAAGTGGCCTTTTCTTTGTCTGCAAATACAGACCGTTCTCCGCCGGCGGCATTTTGTTCTCCGTTTCAGTCGCATGGTCAGCCCGCACATGGATGGTAAATGCCCCCTTGACCTCCAGACGGCGGGGACCAGTAGCACGGCACACCGCATACTGCGGCGTCCAATCCAGACACACCATTTCACCCTCCGACGCTTTTCCCATATCCACCACAGCGGCAATCGGCTGTGGAAATTCCGCCCGCCGGATACACCGACGCTCCTCGTCAAGATACAGCACCCGGATCAGCGCATTACCGTCAATGAGCAACTGTTCTGCGCTCCATTGCCGATTTTGAAAACAGGGCGTGACCGTGCATTTGAGCACCGTTGCCACATCCGGGCAAAATTCCGGCAAAACCATATCGCCGTTGATGGTATATTCCTCACTTTTGCGAATGGAATGCTGTATAACTGCCGGTGTCTTTTTATCAAATACTGTATCCATATTCCGTCACTCCTTTTCTTACTTATCCTACCTATATGACGACAGTCAAAAAGATATAACCAAAGGGAATGTAAAAAGTCCGGATCACCGGACGTTTTCCTATCGACCCAAGAAGGGGCTGTCTAAAAAACTCTCGTTTTTCAGACAGCCCCTTCTTGATTTGTTATGTATCAGCCGGACATTTCTTTCGGAATCCCGAACAGTTTTCTCAAAATTCCTCCCAGTATCTTCGGACTGCGGATCACCACAACACGCATACCAATGCCCCCTATCGCTTTCCGCAGGAACAGCCGCACAGAATAAGGGCGATACCGATGAGAATCACCAACAGTTTGGCAGGCAACACGGCATAAGCCAGCAATCCCAATCCAAAAGCGGCAAAGCCCGCTACCGGTCCGTGCCTTCTTTGACACCGTTTCATATACTTACCCCTCTCCTGACAGCAGTCCGACGGTCTGTTATCAGCATATGCCGCCGGTGGGGAGACGGTGTCAGTCCTGAGAACAAAAATACAGTAAAATCCCCCGATTGAAAGACAGCGAAGCCTCTTCGGTGATCACCTCGTTGCTCAGGCACAACGGATCATCCGGAAAAAGACGGTAATCTTTCAATCCATAGGATGCACCGGTGACGGACAGTCCTTCCACCGTTCCGCCAAAAGCAAAG
>JAZLKY010000257.1:0-4876 GCA_045597885.1 Acutalibacteraceae bacterium
ATCAGATGAAAAACTCGGCGGAGCAAAACGTCCACCGTATTTCTCGGACAAATAATCACGGATGATCGAATCGGACATAACACCTCCGGCATAGATCAAGGGCAACGAGCCGTATTCCCGGAGCAAAGACTCGGTCATCCCGTCCAGCGCCATCCGGATGCTGTCTATACAAAAGCGGGCGACCTCGGCAGGAGGCACACCCCTTGTCAGTTGATCCCGGCACTGGTTCTCGACCCCGGAAAGATGGCAATCCGTCCCCTTTACCGGCATCCTCGGCGAATAGGTGCGCTGCGCCTGCAATGCCAAAGATTCCAACGAGGGACCGGCAGGGAATCCCATAGACAACATCCCGCCCACCCGGTCGATCAGTTGACCGGCTTTCAAATCAAGAGACTTTCCGACCACACGGCAGTGGATGATCTGCTGATCGTCCGGCTCTACCAGCAGGGCATCGGTCGTGCCGCCGGAAACGTGAAATGCCAAGAAAGGAGCAAAGCGCAGAGAAAGAGCATCGGTCGCCGCCAGCGCCGCCATCACATGACCTTGTTGATGGGTGAAGAAAAAAACAGGCACACCTAAAACACTTCCACACTGTCGGGCGGCACCGGCTCCGACCAGGAAACACGGCATGTACGATCCTCCCCTCTGCTGAGGCCTGTCCGAGGCAGCTACCGCCAAAATACCGGATTCAAATGCCGGCTGCAATTCTTCCGTCACTTCCGGCAACTGTCGGGTATGGTGAAACACAGCATCGCTCTGACGAAGGCCGATCATTCCGGGCGGAACAGGCAACAGCTTCTTTGCCTGCCGGATAGTACCATCCTCACCGACGAAGGCGACAGAAGTCGTGTAATTACTGGTATCAACGCCGAGAAAACCGCTCATGATTTCTCCGCCGTTTCCGGATCACGGGAAATACTGCCCAAAATGCCATTGACAAATGAAGAATCATCTTCACCGCCATATTTCTTGGTCAGTTCTACCGCCTCATTAATGGTGATACTGTGAGGAATATCTTCGACAAAAATCATTTCAAATATCGCCATACGCAGTATTGCCAACGCCACACGGGAGATCCGTTCTTTTTTCCAGTTGAGCGAAAAAGAATCAATCTTACCGTCTACCTCCTGCCAATGTGCCTCCGTCCCCTTCGCCAAAGCCATAGCAAAATCAGAAACGGTGACATCCCGTGCTTCTGTTGCCGATTCCGCTATTTGCGCAACGGATAGTTCTTCCCGGAACCCTTTTTCGAATATAAGGGCAAATGCCTGTTCACGGGATTCCCGTCTCGTCATTTGACTCATCCTCCGTTTTCATCTTTCGTATAATTATACATTGCTCCTTAGAAAAAAGCGGCCCCCTGCCGGAGCAGAGAGCCCCATTCCCCAAAGGATCAAGCGTTCTTTTCCTCCAAAACCAATCCCGACACGTGTACGTTGACACGGGTGACCGGTTTTCCGGTCATGGACTGAACCGCCGCTTTGACACTCTTTTGAACATTGGTGGCAACATCCTGTATTCGGGCGCCCTGTTTCAGATCGAGATATATGTCCAGCGCCGTTTCACTTTCGGTATTCAGAACTTTGACAGCTTTTTTGCCCGTCCCGGCAGACACGATACCCCGAAAATCATTTGGACGGCTTGCCAGCCCGGCAACTCCTGCCACCTCCATGGCGGCTGTACCGGCAATAGAAGCGATCACTTCCTCAGAAATGATACAGCGACCTTCTATGGTCTTGAATTCCTTTTCATCCATTGTGATGATCATTCCTTTCTCTGCTCCTCGAATCAAAAAAAGCATCCTGTCTATAATGTGCATACTCTCATCCTTATTATACCACAAACTTTGCAATGTGCAATGCTTTTTCAAAAAAAACTGTTATTTTACTGCATTGATCTTAATATTTTTCGCCGGAACAGCCGATTGAGCAGAAACGATCTCCATGATCTGAATACTTTCTTTTGTCTGCAAGTCAGCCGAACGGACGACAACATCGCAGTGATCATCATAAATATATGCTACACATTCCTCAAACCCTTTTGCAAGGATCAGGTTTTCAATATTGCTTTCCTGCAGGATGTTTTCCGCTATGGCAGTAACTTTTGCAGTCGCCGCCTCTTTTTGTGAAGAATCGGTTTGATCGTTACTGAGCATCTCTTCCATCACCCTCACGGCTTCATCTCGTGCCGACTGTCTCGAATGACGGGCTTCTTCAAAATAATCCTTTTCACTTTCGACCGGTTTTTCACTGTCATCCGCCGATTCCTTCGGGACATCCGAAACGACCGAATTAACAAAGGATGCCTGCCCGATATCGGCATCATGATCAGTCGATACCGGTTCTTCTCCCGCAACGGTACTACTGCTCAAGATCGGCTCTTTGGTAAAATAATAGTTCAGATAAACTGCGACGCCCAATGACATGACCAGACCTAACATCAACCACTGTCTTTTGTTCCACTTTAATTTCATTACCTCAACAACTCCTCTGCCAGTATAATCACATGCCAGTATTTCATCACAAGACAATTTCACTATTGCAGTGAACCAATGCTGATCCGTCTTGTGGACAGATCAAGCACCGCCGCCAGTATCCCGGCGACTTTTTCCGATACCGCCGGATCGCTTCCTCCCCGACACACGACAGCAACACCTCGGATCTTCGGCTGGATTTCTGTCAGCAAAAGTCCGACAGGGCCGCTATCTGTTTTCACTGTTATTGTTCCGCCTTCGGCAGTATCACCCGTTGCATAGACAAATCGCGCCGTTTGTTCCAGCGTGACCATCACCCGACATTCCCCCACCCCCTCCGTCTCGGACAGCAATGCAGTCAACCGGTCTTCCAATGCTCTCTCCACTGTCTGTGCGGTCACGGCGACAGGAAATGCATCTTGCGCCGCATGCTTTTTTGACGGAAACCACTCGGACAGACCGATCAACGCAATTCCGGCTAATCCGATCACCAACAGCCAATTCATTGCATGCTTTTTTGAAAAGAACAACAGCAGTTTATTTTTCATTTTCTCCATCGTTCACCGTTTTTCCGATATAGCCACCGTCACCGGTGACCCAAGACGTTTTTCTGCCACTTGTTTGACTAACGAGGTACGCCGGGCGGCATTGCCGGAGACAAAGACGGTGATCTGTCCCATATATATGTTGCCTTCATCGTCAATATCCATTTCGCCATTGACTTTTTCCGCCTCCATTCCATATTGTTTAAGCGATTGATTGACCATTTCCAATAGCAGTTCATTTGTTTGAGCCACTGTTTGTTGCCGCAAACGGGAAACAAGTCCCTCCGCACAAATCGTTCCGTCAACAGAAGCCGAAAAGCTGTCAGAAAGACGATCCCAGTCTGTATTCAGCAATGGGGAGAGGACTATCAGCAAGAACGCACATGGCAACAGCCGCTTACCCTGTCTGCCGATCGACGACTCCGGGAACAAACGGGAAAATATCGAACAGATCACTGCCGCAGCACACAAAAGCAATGCCCATTCCCGCAATTCATTCAAGCCGCCCCACCCTTTCCGACAAACACCATCACCGTTGTGGAGACCGTCATCAATAAGGCATAAACTGCTAAAACAGCTATTAGTACCCGAACGGCTCCAATCAATGTCTGACACAACTTCTGTACCGTTTGCAATCCAAACAAAGCGGCTACCGTTTCCCCGGCTCTGAGACACAGACACCAGCAAAGGCACTGCACCAATGGCGGCAGAATGATCAAAACAGTAGCCACCAATCCGAAGCATCCCACTGTTGAGCGTAGCAACCCAAGACACCCGATCACCGTGGAATAGGCTTCACTCAAAGCACCGCCGACGACCGGAACAAAACTGGAAAGCGAAAATTTAACTGCCCGATTGCCAACAGAATCTCCTGCCGCCGCCACCATCTGCTGAACAGACAAGAAGAATGAAAAGAGGGTGGAAATCAAACCCAACGCCCAAAGAATACACCGATAAAAAAAGGCACCCAACGCATCCAAATGCATTTCTTCCGTCATTGACCCGGTGCATCCGAAAGCTAACGACAGAGATAACATCGGTAAGATCACCGTCCTGATCAACTGCGCCAACAGTTCGGCGGTAAATAACAGTACCGATTGATAGGAAACGGCTCTCACCGACTCGCCGCCTGCCGCCAGCAAGCCGGCATAGACAGGGACAAAACTGACCATGAATACTGATACACTTTCTACGGTTTCACGAATCGAATCAAGCAAAACAAGCAACGGAGATATCAATAATCCCGCAGTGGAAAGGGCTGTCACCGTATGGTAGGTTTTTTTCAGTCCCAAAGAAGAGCTGTTTTCCATTCCGCCGAATACCGTTGACACAGCCACGACCCCGATCAGGGAGACTATTGCCTGTAATGCCCCGCTTTTTTCTCTATCAACACATGTAATCAGTCCCCGAAGGAAGGATGGAACATCAACCGAAAGATAACTTCCCGGTTCCGTCACATCCCAATCCATTGCATCCAGCACTTCCCGGACATTAGCGGGAAGAGTTTGCACCAGTGATGCTGCACCTGATGCAGTTGCCTGCTTTCGGTACAGCAGATCGGTATCTGCGGCGTCCACCGTCATTCCGTACGACAAAAACCACCCGATGACAAGCACAAACAACGCAAAATGTTTCCCTCTTTTACACCGTTTCATCAGCCACCTCCCTGTCCGTTGACCAAGGTGGACACCAATGACAGGATATCCTCAAAAAGCGGAACAGAAAGCATAAGCAGTATGACCTGTCCAGCCAATTCCGTTTTGGATGCCAATGCATTTTCGCCGGCATCCCGGCAGGTATCTGCGGCCATCTGCGTCAGAAGACAAACACCCGCCGCTTTGAGCATGACCGAAAGGTA
>JAZLKY010000258.1:0-4832 GCA_045597885.1 Acutalibacteraceae bacterium
TATACTGATGCGCTTGACCGGTTGGATCTGTCATCCGACCAGGCAGGTGCGTCAGACGGCTTTGTCAATGTGGCACTGCCCAAAGGGCGATTGGGGGAGCAGGTGTATGCCCTGTTTGACCGGGCGGGATTTCCCTGCCCCGCCATACTGGAGCCGAACCGTAAGCTGATTTTTGAAAACCCGGAGATCGGTGTCCGGTATTTTTGGGTGAAGCCCTCTGACGTTGCCATCTATGTCGAGCGGGGAGCGGCAGATATCGGGGTAGCGGGGAAGGACATCCTGCTGGAGTATGAGCCGGATGTGTATGAACTGCTGGATCTGAAAAAAGGGAACTGCCGTATGGCGGTGGCTGCTCCCGACGGCTTTACGGACGATCCCGTCCGTACGCTGCGGGTGGCGACTAAATTTGCTAATATCGCTAAGGGGTACTACCGTTCCAAGGGACGGAATATCGACATCATTCATTTGAACGGTTCTATTGAGATCGCCCCCATTTTGGGGCTGTCCGATGTGATCGTGGATATTGTCGAGACCGGCGTCACGCTGCGGGAGAATCACCTGGGTGTTCTGGAAACGATCGTTCCCATCAGCGCCCGGCTGATCGCCAACAAATCGGCGTATAAATTCAAGAATAAAGCTATTGAGGGGATCGTTGCCGGGCTTGCCGGTATCGTACAGAAGGAGGATGGAGTATTATGATCAGAATACTGAAGTATGCGGAAGAATCCAACGAGACGGTGTTTGCCCGCAGTACACCCAAGGTGGATGTGGAAGCAACGGTGTCTGCTATCATTGCAGATGTACGGGAAAACGGAGACGAGGCACTGTTTGCCTATACCAAGAAATTTGACAAAGCAGAACTGACTTCTCTGCAGGTATCGAAAGAAGAAATGGCTGAAGCGATGGCAGTTGTTTCACCGGAACTGATCGCCATCATGGAGAAGGCGGCAGCCAATATTCGGAAATTTCATCAGCGTCAGGTGCGAAACAGTTTCATCATCAACGATGGGGACGGGGTGATCATGGGACAGAAGATCATTCCGGTCGATCGGGCGGGACTGTATGTTCCCGGCGGCACCGCCGCCTATCCGTCCACTGTGCTGATGGATGCGATCCCCGCCAAAATTGCCGGGGTGAAAGAGGTGGTGATCACCACGCCGCCGGATGCAGATGGGAAGATCAATCCGGTCATTCTTGCCGCCGCCAGTGTGGCAGGGGTGGACAAGCTCTTCAAGGTGGGCGGTGCTCAGGCGATCGCCGCTCTGGCATACGGGACGCAGACTGTGCCGAAGGTCGATAAGATCGTCGGACCGGGCAACGCCTTTGTGGCAGAGGCAAAGAAGCAGGTGTTCGGGCAGGTTTCCATTGATATGATCGCCGGTCCGAGCGAGATCCTGATCGTATCCGACGGCAAGTCCGATCCGCAGGTGATCGCCGCCGATCTGCTGTCCCAGGCAGAACACGACAAGATGGCGAGTGCTGTGCTGGTGACCGATTCCATGGAGTTGGCGGTGGCGGTGCAGGCACAATTGGAAGAGCAGATCCCGCAACTGTTGCGGGCGGAGATCGCCCGGACGTCTATTGATGACAACGGTAAGATCATTGTGGCGGATACCTTGGAGGTCGCTATCGAGATCGCCAACGAGATTGCTCCGGAGCATCTGGAGCTGTGTGTGGACGATCCGTTTGATTATCTTGACCGGATCCGTCACGCCGGTTCGGTGTTTATGGGTCGGAACTGTCCCGAAGCATTGGGCGATTATTTTGCCGGACCTAATCACACCCTGCCAACCAGTGGGACAGCGAAGTTTTCCAGTCCCTTGTCGGTCGACGATTTTATCAAGAAGACACAGTACACCTATTACACCCGGAGTGCCTTGGCGAAAGTGGCGGAAGACGTCGGACGGTTTGCTGAGGCAGAGGGGTTGACGGCACATGCAAAGAGTGCCCGCATCCGTACCGAATGACGGAGCTCGGTAAAAAAGCGCAACTGTGCCGTTTTCGCCCTCGACGTATCGACATACGCCTGACGGGCGAAGAACGCCCCATTTGCATCATTTTTACCGAGTTCCGGAGTAAGAAACGGTAGAGAAGCGCAACTGTGCCGTTTTCGCCCTCGACGTATCGACATACGCCTGACGGGCGAAGAACGTCCCATTTGCATCATTTTTCTTTGGAAAGGATGCTTTCTGCTACGAAAGCAACGGTTACGTCTATGAGCCGCTTTTTTAGTAAAAAATACTCTCAATTGACACCGTACACGCCGGGCGAACAGCCCCGTGATCAGCAGTATGTCAAGCTCAATACCAATGAATCGCCCTTTCCGCCCTCTCCGTTGGCACAACGGTTTGCCCGACAGGCGGCGGGAGATCTGCAGCTCTATTCCGATCCCACTTGCCGACAGTTGACACAGGTGGCGGCGGAAAGGTTTGGCATTGGCGAGGATGAGATCCTGTTCACCAATGGATCGGACGACGTTCTCAATTTTGCTTTTGCGGCATTTTGCGATGCCGCACACCCGGCGGTGTTCCCCGATATCACGTACGGGTTCTATCCTGTCTTTGCCGCCTTTAACGGCGTGGCATACGAAACCTTCCCTTTGCGGGAAGACCTGACGGTGGATATAGCAGATTATATCGGGGTGGGCAGGACGGTTTTCCTTGCCAATCCCAACGCTCCTACCGGCATCGCCCTGACGGCGGCGCAGGTAGAACAGATCGTTGCCTCTAATCCGGACAGCGTGGTGGTGGTGGATGAGGCATACGTGGATTTCGGCGCACAGAGCGTGATGCCGTTGATCCATCGGTATGATAATCTTTTGGTATGTCAGACCTTTTCAAAATCCCGTTCGCTGGCGGGCGGCAGACTGGGATTCGGGGTGGGCTGTCCGGCATTGATCCAAGACCTCAATACCGTCAAATATTCCACCAATCCTTATAACATCAACCGCATGACGATGGCGGCGGGGATCGGGGCGCTGGCAGATGAGGACTATTTCCGGGAGAACTGCCGCCGGATCATGAGAACCAGAGAAGAAACCGCCCGGCAGTTACAGGAGCGAGGATTTACGCTGACACCCTCTGTCGCTAATTTCCTGTTTGCCAAACATCCCACCATCGGCGGACAGGCACTGTATGCGGCACTGAAAGAGCGGGGAGTGCTGATACGGCATTTTGAAACACCCCGGCTCAAGGACTACAATCGTATCACGGTTGGCAATGATGAGCAGATGGCGATCCTGCTGAACACCGTAGATGAACTGAAAGGAACCGACTGTTTATGAGAAACGCATCTATTGACCGCAAGACAGCCGAAACGGATATTGACCTGTTCTTGGAACTGGACGGGAGCGGCAGCAGTACCGTTGATACGGGATGCGGCTTTCTTGACCATATGCTGACACTGTTCGCTTCACACGGGCGGTTTGACCTGCGGGTGACCTGTCACGGCGATACACAGGTGGACTATCATCACACGGTGGAGGACATCGGAATTGCCTTGGGCAGAGCGTTCTGTGATGCCTTGGGTGAAAAGCGGGGGATCCGCCGCTACGGAGATACCGTCCTACCGATGGATGAAGCACTGCTGTTGACTGCCGTCGATTTCTCCGGCAGGGCGTATCTAGGCTTTGATGTCACCATGCCCGCTCAGAAGGTGGGCGATTTCGATACAGACTTGGTAGAAGAGTTTTGGCTCGGATTCATCCGGCAGGCGGCGTGCGCTCTGCATATCCGGATGCTGGCAGGCAGTAACACCCATCACATTATTGAGGGGATCTTTAAATCGGCGGCACGCTCACTGCGGCAGGCGGTGAGCATTGATGACGGATTTCGCAATGAGATCCCATCGACCAAAGGGGTGCTGTAAATGACCGTGATCGTTGATTATGGAGTGGGCAATCTCTTTTCATTGGTCTCCTCTTTTCGCAAGATCGGAGAGGATGCTGTTGTTTCTGCCGATCCGGCGACATTAGCACAGGCTGATCGCATCATCCTGCCCGGTGTAGGGGCATTTGGGGATGCGGCGGACAAGCTGCGCTCTTCCGGGGTGGATTCCCTTCTTTTGTCCCAGGTGCGGCAGGGGAAGCCGGTAATGGGGATCTGCTTGGGAATGCAGTTGCTGTTTGATCGCAGTATGGAATACGGACAGCACGAGGGACTGGGCTTGATTCCCGGTGAGATCCGGCCGTTGTCGGAACGGGCAGCCGGTCTGAAGATCCCGCATATGGGATGGAATGCACTGTCTTTCCCCGGAGAGAAGCATCCCCTGTTTCGGTATGTCCAGCAGGGGGAATGTGTCTATTTCGTCCATTCCTACTATGGGGCGGCATCTGATCCGGCGGCAGTCATTGCCACCGCCGAATACGGATTTCCCGTCACTGCTGCAGTTGCCGGGGGGAATGTAATGGGCTGTCAGTTCCATCCCGAAAAAAGCGGCGAAACGGGATTGCGTGTTTTGCAGTCGTTTTGTGAGATGAAAGAGGGTTCGATATGCTGATCTATCCTGCCATTGATCTCTATGAAGGGGAAGCTGTCCGGCTGTACAAGGGAGATTATGCTCAAAAGACGGTTTACAGCCGTGATCCGGTATCGGTAGCACGGGATTTTCTGTCCTGCGGAGCAACGCATATTCATCTGGTGGATCTGGAGGGAGCGAAGACGGGGGAAACGCCCAATCTCGAAACGGTCTGCCGCATCAAGGCAGAAACCGGCTCGTTCTGTGAGGTGGGCGGCGGCATCCGCAATATGGCAGTGATCGACACCTATCTGTCGAACGGACTGGATCGGGTGATTTTGGGGACTGCTGCTGTTACCGATGACGCCTTCCTTCGG
>JAZLKY010000259.1:0-7280 GCA_045597885.1 Acutalibacteraceae bacterium
ATTGTCGTCGATCTCCAGTGTCCGGCGCAACTCGATCGGCAGGACGAACCGTCCCACACTGTCGATACGCCGCACGATCCCGGTTGAAATCATGCAATCACGTCCTTCCCCTTTTTTGGAAATAATACCAAAAAAGGGGAATTTTGTCAAATAATGTGAATATTTTTCTCTTTTTACTTGTTCAGCTTTTCGTGATAGCAGATCTTCGGGCCGACGGTGCGTTTAAACTCAAAGGCATCAAAATAATCCCGTTCATTCCATTCATTTCGGCTGACAAACTCTTCAATGGGCGACCACCGATCTACGCCGGTCTCACCGGCGGCGATAGCGGCATAGGCTTCGGGCAGGCGTGCGGTGAGCTCAACATGGAACTGCAAATGCTCCCACGAATAGCGATGCATTCCCGTCGACTTTTGCCGATATTCCTCCACCGTTGCCCGGAACAGCCCGGTCTCCTCCAAACCTTTGGCAAACAGAGCGGCATTCTCTGCCGAGACCATCGGCTTCTCTCCCCGCAGTGCCGTTGGCACAGCCGTATGAGACAGCCCCTCCATATAAGCCATGACCTTTTCATAGCCATCTCCGTATTCTGTCCGGAATGTTTCCTCCCGCACGGTGTCAAAATCGCACTCCCGATCCCACAGCGTGCGTGCCATCACATTCATTCCCAAGGAAGTGGGAGCAAACACCCGTTGTCCCTGGCAACTGATCAAACCGCAAAAACCAAGATCACGGTAATGGCGGATGTCTTCATATATCACCTGAGAAAAAGCAGTCCTGCCGGGATCAAGGTAGCAATCCCACATATAATAATAGTCAAAAACCACACATTCGCCGTCAAATGCCTTGCGCCACTCTTTCAGAAATGCGATCATAGCATCGGCACCCGATGAAAATTCCAGTTGGTTACGGACATAGGGAGCGGCTGGAATATCGGTATCTGACGGCAGTGGAGCGCTGTAAGAACGGGTGATGGGAGCAAACATCAAGATGAAACGGTCTTTGTTTTTGATCCTCGTCTCCACCGGCGCCCACAGCAGATCCACATACATCAGCATGACGATCTTCTGGTTATTACCGATGGCAGTCAGCCGTTCGTCCAACTCATTGAGCATAGTCACGTACAGATCCGCCGGACGGTGATCCCGGCAGAGCGGGCATTCGCAATGGTTGTTCGAACCGTCCGCCAGCCAGATGTGCAGATAATCCACCTCTGCGTGTGCCGAGCAGTAGCGGATGATCCCGTCCACCATCCGCCGGCGGGTCTCCGGATTGCCATAGCACAGATTAGTATTGATCGCCTTGCCCTCAAACAACTCCCGCTTGCCGTCCCGCAGGGCGAAAAACTGCCGGGTATCCTCCGGGACATCTGCAGGATCCATCGTCTCCCACCCGGTGGATGGCAAGCCAAACGGCTGACAGGTCCAGCCGTGTCCCACACCATGGTACAGCAGTCCCCGCTTTTTGATCTCCCGGACGAGGCTGTCCGTCATCCCGGCAATATCCGCATCCGACAATTCTTCCCGCTTCAGATACGGATTGACATATTCATATCCCTTATGCTCATACCACCGGCGGAAGAAAGTCCCCGGCACAAAAAACTGGATGAAATAACCGTTCATTCCCGCTTTGGGCAGCCAGTCGATCATATCCTCTACCGCTTCATAAAAATCACTGCCTTCGATACAGACCGCCCTCTGACGGAATGATGCCTTTTCCCGGACAAAAACCGCCCTCTCCGGCAGTTGAGCGGGAACGCTCTCCCCGTTTACGCCCGGACGGATGAATACATACCCCAATTCCTTCAGAAAACGGTACACTGCGATCAATACACTGCGGGGATTGGTGCCGGTGATCACCCCGGCATGGTTCTTGACATTGATCAGAATAGCATCGTCCAGTGCCGCATCTTCTACAGTGGGCAATTCGTCCCCGGCATCCACGCCGAGAATGATCCCCCGGTCATCGGGGTTCGCCGCTTCGCATAAAAGGATACTGTCCGCAGTAGCCATATGTAAATACCGCTTGAGTTCCTGTGCGGCAAATCGCAGGGTTTCCTGTCCCTCTGCTGATATGCCGTCCGTCATCAGTTGGATCTTCCAATACATAGCACGTCGTCTCCCCTTTCTTTGCTCTCATCGTACAAAAAAATGTTCTTTTTGTCAATGTGCGTGAAAAGAAAGACGACTATATTTTTATTATTTGGAACAAAAATGCAAAAATCAGTTCTTGATCAACAGTTCCGAACCGTTTGGAAACCTTTTTGGCAGCAGGAAGGAATCTTTTTTTAAAAAACTATTTACAAATCAAAAACACCGTGATATAATACAAGATGTCTGCGGACATATTCGGTTGCTTGGGTTTTGGAGAATGCCCCCATGGGGATGCACCGTTTCCACTCTCTGAGTTTCCCGAAAATTTGAAGAAAGAGGTGTATGCACTATGATGCTGCCCGAAGAAAAGACCGCTATTATGAAAGAGTTTGCCACCCACGAGGGGGACACCGGTTCTCCCGAAGTCCAGATCGCCGTTCTCACCCGCCGTATTGCGGATCTGACCGAGCACCTGAAGGCAAACCCGAAGGATCATCACAGCCGTCGCGGACTGTTGAAGATGGTCGGTCATCGTCGCAACCTGCTCAACTATCTGACGAAGAAGGATATCAATCGGTACCGTGCTATCGTCGAGAAGTTAGGTCTGCGTAAGTAAGAGAGACACGGGGCTGCAAAAAAACACCGTTTTTTACAGCCCCGTCTTGCTTTTTCAGTTGTCTGTTTGCGGTGCGGTCATCGGCACTTTTAGCAGTGAAACGGGCACTTTCCACGGAGAGTGTCGGTTTTATTGCTAAAAACCGGGATCTCGCCGCCGGAAATATATTTTTGGAGGGATCCCTATGCAAAGAATGGAAAATTTTGACAACTTTCGCACCTTTGAGACCACCCTGGCGGGCAGACCACTGGTGGTGGAAACCGGCAAGATGGCACAGCTCGCCAACGGCTCCTGTATGATCCGCTACGGAGAGACCGCCATCCTCTGCACCGTCACCGCATCCGCCAAGCCCCGTGAGGGGGTGGACTTCTTCCCCATGTCGGTCGACTATGAGGAGAAGATGTATTCTGTCGGCAAGATCCCCGGCTCTTTCCAGCGTCGGGAGAACCGCCCCAGTGAGAAGGCGATCCTCACCTCCCGTGTGATCGACCGTCCCATCCGTCCGTTGTTCCCCAAGGATATGCGTAACGATGTGACATTGGTCTGCACGGTGATGAGTGTCGACCCCGACTGTGCGCCGGAGACTACCGCTATGATCGGCGCTTCTATCGCCATTTCCATCTCCGACATTCCTTGGGACGGTCCCATCTCCGGCGTTGTTGTCGGACTGGTCGATGGCAAGTACGTCATCAATCCCACGGCAGAGGAGGAGAAGCGCTCCGAGATGCACACCACAGTGGCATCCACTGCCGATTTGGTCGCCATGATCGAGGCAGGCGCCAACGAAGTGGACAACGACACCATGTTCGATGCCATCATGGAGGGACACAAAGCCAATCAGCAGATCGTAGAATTTATCAACGGGATCGTTGCCGAGATCGGCAAGCCGAAGTTCGAGTTCGTTTCCAACGATCCCGATCCTGCCATGTTCGATGCGATCAAGGAGTTTGCCATTGAGAAGGTGCGCTATGCCCTCGACACCGATGACAAGCTGGTACGGGATGAGCGGTTGCGCCCGGTATATGATGAGGTACATGCGCAGTTTGACGAGCAGTATGCTGACCAGATCGAAAAGATCGACGAATGCCTCTACAAACTGCAAAAGTTTGTCGTGCGCCGTTGGCTGCTCGATGACGGCAAGCGGGTAGACGGACGCGGCATCAACGATATGCGTCCGCTCAACGCTCAGGTTGACCTGCTCCCCCGTGTACACGGCAGTGGTATGTTCACCCGTGGACAGACGCAGGTGCTGACCAGCGTCACCCTCGGCTGTGCTAAGGATTCTCAGCCACTGGACGGACTGGACGACCAGACCGAGAAGCGGTACATCCACCATTATAACTTCCCCTCCTACTCCGTCGGTGAGACCAAGCCCTCCCGTGGTCCCGGTCGCCGGGAGATCGGTCACGGCGCATTGGCGGAGCGGGCACTGTTGCCCGTCATCCCCTCTGAGGAAGAATTCCCCTACACCATGCGTCTGGTCAGTGAGGTGCTGTCCTCCAACGGTTCCACCTCTCAGGCTTCCATCTGCGGCTCTACGCTGGCACTGATGGCAGCAGGTGTACCGATCAAGGCGCCGGTCGCCGGCATCTCCTGCGGGTTGATCTCGGAAGGTGACCGTTTCATGACCATGGTGGATATCCAGGGCTTGGAGGACTTCTTCGGTGATATGGACTTTAAGGTCGGCGGTACCAAGAAGGGCATCACAGCCATTCAGATGGATCTGAAGGTGCATGGCTTGACACCTGCCATTATCCGGGAGGCGTTGGACAAGACCTATACCGCCCGTTGTACCATACTGGACGAGGTCATCCTCAAGGCGACCCCCGCCGTCCGTCCTGAACTGTCCAAATATGCGCCGAAGCTGCTCAGCACCAAGATCGACACCGACAAGATCGGCGGCGTGATCGGCAAGGGTGGCAAGGTGATCCAGCAGATCCAGGCGGAGTGCGAATGCACCATCAATGTCGAGGAAGACGGGACGGTCTCCATCCTGGCTACCGACATTGAGAATGCCCGCCGGGCACTCCAAGTCATCGAAACCATTGCTAAAGATCCGGAGATCGGTGCTATTTACAAGGGTAAAGTCACCCGGCTGATGACCTTCGGTGCATTTGTTGAGATCGCCCCCGGCAAAGAGGGCCTGGTGCATGTATCCAAGCTGGATCTCAACCGGGTAGAACGGGTGGAGGATGTGGTCGCCGTCGGTGACACCATCGCCGTCATGGTCACTGAGATCGACGAGCAGGGACGGATCAACCTCTCCCGCAAGGATGCCATCATCCGCATGGAGGGACTGAACCCCGATGATTACGCCGCTCCCGCTCCCCGCCAGGGCGGTCGCCGGGAGGGCGGACGTGCTCCCCGCCGGGATCACAACAGCTAACATAACCAAAGCCGTATAGATCAAACTAAAGGGACTGTAGAAAACTTGTGCTGTTTTTTACAGTCCCTTTTTTGTTTATGAACGGAGAAGGGGCTGTTTAAAAACGAGAGTTTTTAAACAGCCCCTTCTGAAAAAATGATTTTAGGAACGACCGGCTTTTTTCTCCGGCTTGACAGTTTTTTCAAGTATTATCAGTACCGGAACAAAGGTCACCACCGGCAATACAAATCCCACCAATTGCTGCTCGGATTGAACCAGGGTATTGTAGACCGAATGGAAGATCGTGGCAACCGACAGCAGAGCGACCGTGCCGGTGTAAAACAGTTTGCGCTTGGTATGCACAAAGGTCATCCCATATCCCACCGCCAATGTACAGACACCGTGCATCATTCCGGCGCCGAATCCTCTGATCAGAGCGATCGGTATCGACACAGTGGAAAAACTACTGCCGAGAATATAGGCATTCTCCAACACGGCGAATCCAACCCCCACCAAAACGGAGCATTCCAACAGCATCCGCTTCTTCGGCTTGAAAAGAAAGGCATAGACCAATATCGGTACCGCTTTAAAGACTTCCTCAAACAAAGGGGTAAAATTAGCGGTAAAATACCGTCTGTCAAAGGGGAGTGCATTCATGACGATCACGTTGAACTCCCCGCAGAACAAACACACCACCGTCCCCAAAAACAGGAATGTCAGCAATGTCCTCGACTTCCCTTTGCATACAAAGAGTGTCATCAGCAGTGGTGCGGCGAAACTAATGAACAGGATCAGATTCAGATTCCCCACTGCTTCGCCCCCCTTACAGCAGACATGACCAGTCCTGAGACCGACAGCGAAACGGCAACGGATAGCATACCGGAAAACAGCCATCCGCCGCCCGGCTTCACAGCCGCATAGGCACCGATCAACAGATAAAACAGCAGGGCCATAAAATTGCAGAGCTTCGTTGCCCTTAAAAATGCGAAGGGATCCAAAGGCATCAAAATATGCTTCAGATTATAATAGGATGCAGGCAGTGCAGGAAGTAGCATTGCCACCCACATACACGCACAGAAAAGATCCCGGTCCTTCCAGCTCAAAAAGGCAAAGATGATCATACCGGCGATCAGAAGCGGAGCGGCGAGAGCGATCCGCTTCGCCGGGCGGTTCTGCGCCCCGCCATCATCCACGATCCGATCCAATGTCCCGAAATTGGCAGATAGCAGGAAAAAATTACAGCCGAAAATACCCAGCATCCCGATGCTCACCGTTTCATTCACACCGCACCAACTGTTGACAACACCGGACAACTGTTGCAGGGCAAAACAACCCGCCGCACACAAAAGCAACTGCAAGTACAGAGGCTTGCGTTTGCGAAAAAACTTCGTCGCCCCGAAAGCAAAAGAAAAGGAAGCAATAATAAAGGATACGAGCTGAACAACGATATCATTTTTCATCTTTTATCGGTTCACGGCCAAACTGTTTGTAGATGTACATGTTGAAAGCCAGCCCGCAGACATTGGCAATAATGATAGGGAGAGCGATCTGCCGGGCAACATTGCCGAGGTCAAATGCCACAAGCAACAGCATGTGGCAGCCCTCGGTCAGAAGCGAAGCGATCAAGCCGGTAAGAAGACTATAGCGGCGCGGCTTGTGGATCAGCAGATGGATGCACGACCCGATGATACCGGCAAGGAAACAGGCAAGCATACACGGCAGAGCACTGGCTCCGCCATACACAAAATACCGGAAAAGTCCACCGATCAAGGCGGCACCGATCCCGGCAACAGGACCGCCTACGATCCCGGCGTAGAGCGGCGGCAGATTGCGGCAGTTGCACAGTGCGCCGTCCACCTCGACAGCAGAGGCGGAAGCGTAGATCGAAAGCAGACCGAACAAAAGCATCACCAAAATCCTATGAAGATTTTTGTTATTCTTATGTAATTCACTGCGCTTCTTCGACGAGAAAAACACCATCGAAATCGCACTGATCACCGCCGCAGAGCCGACCGTCGTCGTCAACATCTTCCAAAGACTGTCCATGCCAAAACACCTCACTCAAAAATTGCGGTAACGGGTCGCGCCGTTACCTTCATTTACCATTATACTCCTTTTTCCTGCTTCGTCAACATGATTTATCGCAATAACTGAAATAAGAGTAGACTGTCATCTCGCATGCGAGGGATGAGGAATGGGGGTGTTA
>JAZLKY010000260.1:0-3444 GCA_045597885.1 Acutalibacteraceae bacterium
AAAGATTTCGCCACCACCACCTTGCTGAAGAAAGCAAAGCCGATCCTCACCACACTGAAGGGTTGGCACTGCGACATCAAGGGGATCCGGGATTTTGACAAACTGCCGAAAGAAGCGCAGGATTATGTCCTGTTCATCGAAAAAGAGCTCGGACACCGGATCGACATGGTGTCCAACGGACCGGAACGGGAAGCTATCATCTATCGCTGACCGTACGGAAAGGGGCGCTTCCATCGTTATGGATAAGATTTTGGTATTGGACTTTGGCGGTCAGTACAATCAACTGATCGCCCGTCGGGCTCGGGATCTTCATGTGTTTGCGGAGATCCTTCCCTACACCACCCCGATCGAAACGATCCGGGGCAACCGTTACCGGGGCATTATCTTCACCGGCGGTCCGAATTCTGTTTTTGGGGATCGTGGAACCGTTGCGTGATCTGTTCAAGGATGAGGTGCGGCAGGTCGGTGAAAAACTGGGACTGCCGAAGGAACTGGTCTGGCGACAGCCATTCCCCGGTCCGGGGCTGGGTGTGCGGATCGTCGGCAGGATCACCGAGGAAAAGATCGGCATCCTGCAGGATGCCGATTGGGTACTGCGGGACGAGATGGCAAAGAACGGCTACGGATCTCAACTGGCGCAGTTTTTCTGCGTGTTGCCGGGTGTACGCACTGTTGGCGTGATGGGCGATCACCGCACCTATGAATATCTGATCGCCATCCGGGCTGTCACCACCGATGATTTCATGACCGCAGACTGGGCGAAGATCCCCTATGAGATCCTCGAAAAGGTCAGTAACCGCATCACCAACGAGGTCGATCATGTCAACCGAACTGTCAAAAGGGAAATTAACGACCGACAGTGTCCATCATTTGGGGGAAGGGATATTTTTCACCTCTCGCATCATGGATGATTTTATGCTTTGCTCCAATGGAAAAGTGTATAGTTTCAGCCACCTTCGGGAAGACGTGTTTGCTGACTATACAGACGGGTTTTCATTCGGCACGGCGGTATATTTGTCGCTGTCCAACCGTTCCCAAAAGAATCTGACAGATATTTTTGAGGAATATTCGGATGTGGAGAATGGATTTACCAAGACAAGAATACCACTGAAAAATGTTTTTGAAACGCCTCCCGTTTCCCGTTCTCAAGCCAAACGGATCGGAAGCCGTCTGGAACAATTCAAAGATGTGGAAATTGATTTTGACGACATAGCATATTTAGGGCAGGGCTTTGCACATGAGATCTTCTTCGTGTTTGCAAATGCTCATCCCGAAATCAAACTGACACCGTTGAACACGAACGAAACGGTCAAAAAAATGATATCTCATGTATCCCCTCGTCAGCAGTAGGAGAAAACGGTCAAAATCTATTGCTTTTGCTGTGAAAGTGCTGTATAATCCTATTTGGTCTACCTTGCCGTCCTCATCGTGTGCTATATCGTGGCACGACTCCTGTCGTGGCTGATGCATTTGACACGGTATGATGCACTCATAGCAAAGTTAACGCAATCAAAAAGGAAATAATAATATCATCCAAATCAAGGAGGTCATCACTATGCAAACAGAATTTCGTCCGGATACGATGGAGCGCATCGACAGCTCCGAAAAGGCAAATGCATTCATTACGGAGCAGATCGCCGTTTTGCGGCAACAGATCGATGACAAAAAAGTGCTGTTGGCGTTGTCCGGCGGCGTGGATTCCTCTGTTGTTGCGGCATTGCTGATCAAGGCGGTCGGTCAACAATTGGTGTGTGTTCATGTCAATCATGGTCTTCTCCGCAAGGGCGAGCCGGAACAGGTGATCAAGGTTTTCCGGGATGAGATGAACGCTAACCTCGTCTATGTGGATGCAGTCGACCGTTTTTTGGATAAGCTGGCGGGTGTCGCCGATCCGGAAGAAAAGCGGAAGATCATCGGTGCAGAATTTATCCGGGTATTTGAAGAAGAAGCCCGCAAACAGGATGGCATCGAATTTCTGGCGCAGGGGACGATCTATCCCGACATCATCGAAAGCGACGGTGTCAAAGCTCACCACAACGTGGGCGGCCTACCGGAAGACCTGCAGTTTGCTCTGTGCGAGCCGTTGAAGTTCCTGTATAAAGACGAAGTGCGGGTAGTCGGTAAAGCCCTGGGACTGCCGGATAACATGGTATACCGTCAGCCGTTCCCCGGACCGGGACTGGGCGTTCGCTGTACCGGTGCCATCACCCGTGACCGGCTGGAAGCCGTTCGGGAATCGGATGCCATCCTGCGGGAAGAGTTTGCCACCAACGGTCTGGCAGGTAAGGTGTGGCAGTATTTCACCGTTGTCCCAGATTTCCGTTCCACCGGTGTCAAGGACGGCAAGCGCAGTTGGGAGTGGCCGGTGATCATCCGTGCCGTCAACACCAGAGATGCCATGACCGCCACCGTAGAGCCGATCCCGTTCGTGCTCATGCAGCATATCACTGACCGTATTTTGGCAGAAGTCAAAGGCGTCAACCGTGTACTGTACGATTTCACCCCCAAACCCTGCGGAACCATTGAGTGGGAATAAATCGAGAAGTCTGAAAACCCTTGATTTTACTGGGCTTTTGAGCCTTCAAAGCTCGATTTGATAGCAAAATGATAGCAGCCGCCAAAACCCATTTATTCTGAGTTCCCAGCGGTTTGCGAGTAAAGATTATCTGAATACAACGAAAAGGCATTACTGACTTATGCAGTCGGTAATGCCTTTTTTGCGTTTATTTGATCCGACAAACTGAAATTAGTCTCTTATACGCTCTCGTTCATCGGCTGCACTTTCATTTTCCTGTATAGTGTCACTGCAAGGAATACGGTTACGACGGTCCATGCGGCAGCCCATATCTCCACCGACCAAAGCGGTACCACACTTCTCTGATACAATGCAGGAAACAGATCCATCAGCATATGCAGGATGATTGCCAACGGCAGACAAGCTTTCTTTCCTTTGCAGATACCGTAATATACGATAACCGTAAGTCCGATATGTAAAAGCATCGCAAATAGACGCTCAGTGACGTTCATAGCCATCATTGCATAATCAAATGCGGCAGCGGCCTGCACAGACGGAAGCGCAGCGGCAGCAGTTTCATTCGTGATATTCAATGTGCTGAGCGCATTCTCGATATTTCCAGAAGAGAAAAGCACCGCGATGGTGAGATACAGAATCATTGAGGGCAGAAGCACCGCCAGTATCTCAATTCCTCCGTGACCAATTCCGTACATAACTGCATTTTCAGGGGTGTGGTTCTTTTTCACGATGTACTTCAGAATAATATGCCGTCCGCACTCCTCGAAAACACCCGCCATGATGATCCCGTAAAGGACAAAGGCAACGGTGTTCCCGTTGATGAATCGGGAAACAGGATTGTCCGCAACAATGCAGACCAAATGAACTCCAAGCTCCAGCACACGAGCAGATACGATAAAACCGACAGCGCC
>JAZLKY010000261.1:0-2299 GCA_045597885.1 Acutalibacteraceae bacterium
CCCGCAAAATCCACGGCAACACAGTAGGGAACGGTCTTGACCGTTCCGTCGAGCGCAACACCGAATCAATTGCGTGAACCGCACCCCGATTACCGCCGCATCCGACAGGCACCGCACGGTAGTGAATGACAGTCCAGGGGACTGTCAGAGCCATACAGCGACCGAGCCCGCAGGCAAGATACTGTCTCCCGCCGATGGTTATAATGACACCGCCGTGGGTGCGGTAGTAGTCGAGATGCGGTTTATGCAATCAGTTTGGTGAGTTATTCAGTGGAACGGGCAAGCCCGTTCCCTACGGTTTGGTAAAGATTCAAAAATTTGATTGATTTTTGCAGATTTCTTTCACGCAAAAAGAGTTTTTCACGGAAAGAAGAAAAGAACCTTTTGTGTTGACAGGTAGTGGGTTTCGTTGTAAAATGATAAGCAGAATATTATGCACGGCAGAAAGGAACGGACATACCATGACAAACAGCAAACCGAACAACCAGTCCCAGTCAAGGGAGTTTTTCACCTTGGGAGATCACAGCATTGGTAATCATTATTATCAGTTCCGTTTTGACGGAAAGGTTTATCATATTTTAGAGCAGACGATCCTTCCTTCCGGTGAAAAAGGAGAGGAAGTTCTTCAGTTGGAAGAGAGTGACAGCCGCAAAGCATATGATGCATGGAATCATATCAAACGGCCGGAGCGATTTGGACTGTAAATTGCACAGTAAACCTAAAAAGGGAATCAAGCCATGATACAAAAAAATCAAACGGTCGAACTGACTGTAACGGGTGTTACAGGAGAAGGAAACGGTGTGGCACGTTTTGCGGGGACAGAGGAAGGATCTGCCGGTATGGTGGTGTTTATTCCGCATACTGCTGTCGGAGATCGGGTCCTTTGCCGTATTGTCAAGGTCCAGAAGTCATTTGCATTCGGTCGGGTGGAAAGGCTGTTGGAGGCATCTGCTGACCGAGGGCCGGATCCAACCGACGGGTGTGCAGTTTGCGACCGATGCGGTGGGTGCGCATGGAGACATATTACCTATGCGGCAGAATGTCGCTACAAACAGCAATGGGTCGAAGATACATTGCGCCGGGTGGGTGGGATACCGGTCGAACCGTTGCCACTGGTGACATGTGATGAGCCGGACCGCTACCGTAACAAAGCGCAGTATCCCGTGGCTGACGGCGACGGGATGCCGCTCATCGGTTTCTTTGCCCCTCGCAGTCATCGGATCGTCCCACAACATGACTGTCGCCTGCAGCCGACGTCTTTTCGCCCGGTACTGGATGCCGTGGCGGATTGGATGCGGCGCAACCGTGTTCCAGCATATGATGAAACGACCCGAACCGGGTTGATTCGTCACATTTATATACGGCAGGGTGCTGTGACAGGTCAAATGATGGTCTGTCTGGTCTGCACTAATGGAAAATTGTGGGCTGTTCCTGACTTGATCCAATCGCTCCGACAGGCAGCACCGGAGTTGGTATCCTTGTCAGTGAATGTTAACCCGGACGACACCAACGTGATATTGGGCAAACGTGATTATGTCCTGTGGGGGGAAGATGCGATCGAGGATGAACTGTGTGGATTGCGCTTTCGTTTGTCTGCCCATTCCTTTTATCAGGTCAATCACGCACAAACTGAAAAGCTGTATGCATTGGCGGCACAGGCGGCTTCACTGGTCGGGGATGAGACGGTTCTCGACCTTTATTGCGGTACAGGGACCATCGGTCTGTCCATGGCACATCGTGTCAAACAACTCATCGGTGTAGAGATCGTACCGCAGGCGGTGGAGGATGCCCGCCGCAATGCCGAAACCAATGGGGTGACAAATGCCCGTTTTATTTGCGCTGATGCTGTTCATGCGGCAGAGCAACTGTCTCACGAGGGCATCTCGCCGGATGTGGTGCTGATAGATCCTCCCCGTAAAGGCTGTGATGGATCTCTCGTGGATACGGTCGCCGGGATGTCTCCCGACCGTATCGTGTATGTTTCCTGCGATCCCGCCACTCTCGCCCGTGATCTCAAACGGTTTGCAGAACGGGAATACGGTGTCCGGTGGGTGCAGCCGGTTGATCTGTTCCCGCGAACGGCGCATTGTGAATCTGTCGCACTTTTGGTGCGAACAGATTTAGAGATATAAATTCCCTGTCGGGAATTTTCGATATAAGCGTTGCTTTCAAAAAGATTTAAAATGACAGTTAAAATGCTGTGTTTTGGATCATAATTATAATTGCGGGGGGAAAAGGTTGACAATTATTTCTTTTTAGGGTAAACTTAACAAAGCGTTGCATTTTTTATTTTATTATT
>JAZLKY010000262.1:0-5480 GCA_045597885.1 Acutalibacteraceae bacterium
TTCCATGAGCGCCGCACTGCGCCAAGCCGATCTCCTCTAAAATATGAGCGACCGAATCTCCGACCGCCGGGGTAGGCGCCAGCGACAGATCGACGATCCCGAACGGCACGCCCAGCCGGGCAGATGCCTCCTGTGCCACCAGTTGTCCCATGCGGGTGATCTTGAACGCCGTTTTCTTGGTGATATCGGGAATCTCCGACAGGTCTTTCTCGGTGCCGGCATTTGCCAGCGCCGCCCGCACCACACCGGGGCCGGAAACGCCAACATTGATCACCGTGTCCGGCTCTCCCACACCGTGAAAAGCCCCTGCCATGAAGGGATTGTCCTCCGGAGCATTGCACAGCGTGACCAACTTCGCCGGTCCGATACAGCCACGGTCGGCAGTCAACTCTGCCGCCCGGCGCACCGTCTGTCCCATCAGCGCCACCGCATCCATATTGATCCCCGCCTTGGTGGAACCGATGTTCACCGATGCACAAATATGCTCGGTCATTGCCAGTGCCTCCGGGATGGACTCGATCAGTTCCCGGTCACCGGCAGAGAAGCCCTTTTGCACCAGGGCGGAATACCCGCCCAAAAAATTTACTCCGCAGGTGACTGCCGCCTTTTCCAGTGCCTGTGCCAGCTTAAGCGGCTGATGGTCCTCGCATCCTGCCAGCACCATTGCCGCCGGTGTGATAGAAATGCGCTTGTTGACGATAGGGATCCCCAGTTCTTTTTCGATGGTCTCGCCAGTGCAGACCAGATGCTCTGCACAGCGGGTGATCTTGTCATACACCTTACGGCATCGGGTATCAATCCCGCCGTCACAGCAGTCCAGCAAGGAGATGCCCATAGTGATCGTGCGGACATCCAGATGCTCGTGCTGGATCATTTCGATGGTTTCCAGTATATCTTTTGTATTGATCATGGGATTCTCCTCAAATACTGTGCATAGCGTTAAAAATATCCTCGTGCATGCAGTGAATAACCAGATTGTTCTTTTTCCCCAGTTCACTCATCTCATCCACAAGGGTGGTAAACGGAACATCGCATCCGTCGATCTCCACCATCATGATCATCGCAAACATTTCCTGCAAAATAGATTGGGTGACCTCCACTACATTCACCCCGTGCTCACTGCATTTGCCCGACACCTTGGCAAGGATGCCCACGCAGTCTTTACCGATAACGGTTATCACCGCTCTCATATGATCCCTCCGTTTTTCTGACAACATTTTTCTGCATAATTACGTCGAAACAGCACACCCTAATCACGACCGCCCGAAAGAAAGGAGAATAACCATGTTCAATAAAATTGCTCTGGTCATCGCCATCATCGGTACGCTGAACTGGGGACTTGTCGGATTGTTCCAATTCGATCTGGTCGCTTGGATCTTCGGCGGCGCCGGGACACTGCTTGCCCGGATCGTTTATACCGTGGTGGCACTGGCGGGCATCTGGTGTATTTCCCTGTTGTTCAACCGGGACGCCAAAGCCAACTGATCGCAGAAGCCCACCGATAGCCGAAAGAAGTCGAACCCCGGTCGGTTTTGGATGCAGGAATGCTGACGCATTCCAAAGAGAAAACCGGCAAAAGCGCCGAATAAGCCACAGCCGACGGCGATCTGGTTCGGCTTCCTTCGGCTATAAGCGGCTCAAAAGCGGTGAATGATCACCGTTTTTGCAGTCGCCTATTTCCATAATTGTGCAGGATAGAAACCCTGCTCCGTCATCTGTGCCAAAGCCTCTCTTACCATCTCGTGGTCGGCGGCATAGGTCATACCGTACCATTTGTCCGGGGTGGGCAGAACGGTGACAGATGCCTCCCCCGCCGCCATCATATCATTGACGGCAAAGGGAAGATAAAACTCCGATTTGAGCATCCCGCCCTTCTCGTCAAGGAACGCCGTGAACCGTTGCTCAAAATGATCAAGCGTCCCCGCCGGGAATGCCCAGCAGTTCATCGAAACATAAGCACCCGGATCAAGCGGCACCCACGTCTTCCCGTCGTCTTCGGTGAATGCAGGTGTATCACCCCGCCATTCAATGTGGGTACGTTCCACCAGATCGGTCAGCGTGCCTTGAGCATCCACCGAGCAGATCCCTCTGGAAACATAGCCGTTATTCGTCAAAGTGTTCTTCAGCAAATAGCCCGCCATTGCAAAATGCATCCGGTCATCCGGCTGCGGACGGGACAAAAAATCGGCGAGCAGACGGAAACATGCGGGTCCGTAATAGTCATCCGCATTGATCACCGCAAACGGCTCGATGACCGTCCCACGGCAACACAGCACGGCGTGTCCCGTCCCCCACGGCTTTTCCCGTCCGGCGGGAACGGTATATCCGTCAGGCAGAGCGTCCAACTCCTGGAAAACATAGGATACCGGCACATGGGCGGCGATCCGATCACCGATCTTTTCTTTAAATTCTTGTTCAATGGCGTGCTTGATCACAAAAACGACCTTGCCAAAACCCGCTTGCACCGCATCATAGATGGAATAATCCATCAGTTTTTCGTCATGCGGGCCAACGGGAGCAATCTGTTTGAGCCCGCCGAAGCGGCTTCCCATCCCCGCCGCCATAATAATCAGTGTCGGTTTCAATTCCATTTCCCCTTTCTCGGATGCCGCAACGGCACCATACCTTGTTATTATATCGCTTTCAGCGACATAAAGCAAGGGAAAATTCAAAAAAGATTCTTTTCTTGTGTACCTGTCACCTGCATTTTGACATTCAGTTTTGGGTATCGCCCGAACTGACCAACCGATAATAGATCCCGGCAGTGATCTTATAGATCAGCCCGTAGAAGATGCCGAACAGGACGAACGCGCCCGCCGTCACGCCGATGACGAGCGGCAAATTGTTCAGATTGAACAGTTGGAGCATCTTCCATACCATCGGGAAAGAGAACACCAGATGAATACCCGCCATCGTGAGCGGTGCAAAGAAAACGGTGAGCATCTGCGAATTGATGCTCCTGCGGATATCCCGTGCGGTCATCCCCACCTTCTGCATGATAGCGAACCGTTGCCGGTCTTCGTACCCCTCTGCCACCTGTTTATAATAGATGATCATGGCGGCGGCAAAGATGAACAGCACCGACAGGATCACACCGAGGAAGAACAGCCCGCCGAAGGTGTAATAAAAATCATTGCGTTCGAGCGGCAGTGTTCCCCATACCATCGAAGTAAAACAGTCGTCCTGCCGGAACGCAGGATCGTTTTCAAAAACATCCGCCTGCTCCTGTGCAACGGAGATGACGGTATCGTCGTCCGCATCCAGATCATACCGATAGCAATACTGTTTGGTCGTCATCGATTCACCGTCCACGGTCAGATCGTCCAGCGGCAAAAGGTCGTCATAGGACGGGATCACCACCAATATACTCGGTACCACGATGGAGCTTGCCTCTCCGATGATAAACGGCTTCCCATTTTTATCGGAAGTCTCCCATTTCCCGCTTCCGGCGATCTCCCATCGGACTCCCCGGATCTCCATGGTATCGTACGGATAAGAACAGCGCAGACCGAACACCGCCGCCTGTCCCGGCTGTAGCACCAATGTGTTTTCCGTCATGTGTTCATAATCCGAGCAGTCAACAAAATAGAGCGCACGCACATCGTCGTAATTGATGGCATACGAATTCAGCCCCGTGGCATCGGGCTCCATCACACCGCCGTCTTTCTGCAGAGCGGTCGTGCTGACACAGTGATATTCCTCCGTCGCCGCCGGTTTCACGCCGGTGCGGTCGAACACGCTTTCGAGATCCTGCCGGATGCGGTCGGTCTCGCCGTTCGTCAACTGCTCCAACTTCTGAAACTGTACATCAAATACCGTGTTGCGGGGAAACCGTGCCCGGATGGAATCCTCCGCTCCGAAATACAGACTGGTGGTGGAAGCGACGATCACCAGCACCATGGTACTCAAAATGCAGATAGATGCCAGCCCCGCACCGTTGCGCTTCATGCGGTATGCCATCGAGGACACCGAAACGAAATGATCCTTGCGGTAATAGTACCGCTTGCTCTTTTGCAGCAGACGGCACAGGGTGACCGAGCCGGAGATAAAGAGCAGATAGGTAGCAACGATGACCATGATCACCGCCACAAAAAACAGCATCAGTGCCGTCAACGGCGAGCGGATGGTCACGGCAAGATAATAGGCGACACCGAGGATGACCATCCCCGCTACGGCAAGCAGCCAATTCGCCTTCGGGGGTTTTTCCCCGTCGGTCTCGCTTTTAAGCAACTGCATCACGCCCGTGCGGCATACATGGATCACCGAGCGGATGAACAACAGCAGAAAAGCACATCCGAACAGTCCCACTGCCGCCCCGATGGAACGCAGCGATACCGACAGGGTATAGGTGATCTCGGCATGGATGGCGTTGAACAGTCCGAGTTCCGCCAATTTAGACAGCAGTATCCCGGTGACGATCCCACCCGTCAGAGAAAGCCCGGCGGTGATCAGTGTCTCCCACAACAGCAGTCGTACCATCCCCCGTTTATCCATGCCGAGGATACTGTACAACCCGAATTCTTTATACCGCCGCCGGATCACAAGAGAGTTCGTATAGATGAGAAACAGCAGAGCGAATGCCGCCACCACGAATTTTCCCAATCCGAGAATGGTCAGCACATTGGTCCCGCCCTTTGTCTGCCGGATCAGATCGGAAAAAGACAAGGCGGAGATCACATAGAACAGCATGATCACTCCCGCCGCACTGATGAGGTACGGCAGATAGAGTTGGCGGTTTTTGCGGATACCCGTCCACGCCAGTTTCGGAAAGAACAGCAGTTTCATCCCGTTCATCCCCTTCCCGTCTTGTCGCCGGTGGCAAGCACGGTCAGCGTGTCTGCGATCTTCAGATACAGTTGCTCGTCCGTATCCGTTCCCCGATAGATCTGATGGAACACCTCACCGTCCTTGATGAACAGTACACGGGAAGCGACACTGGCGGCTTTGACCGAATGGGTGACCATGAGGATGGTCTGCCCCTGCCGATTCTCCTCAGAGAACAGACGGAGCAATTCGTCCGAGGAACGGGAATCCAGTGCGCCGGTCGGTTCATCCGCCAACACCAGCCGGGGAGAGGTGATCATCGCACGAGCGACCGCCGCCCGTTGTTTCTGCCCGCCGGACACCTCATAGGGATATTTCTTCAGCAAGGGGACGATCCCCAGCCGTTGAGCGATGGGCATCAGTTTTTCCCGCATTTTTACATACGGTTCTCCCGCCAGCACCAACGGCAGATAGATATTGTCCTCCAGTGTGAAGGTGTCAAGGAGATTGAATTCCTGAAAAACGAATCCAAGATGATCCCGGCGGAATACCGCCATAGAGGAATCCTTGATCCCGGCGATATCCTTGCCGTCAAGGATGACCGTCCCGGCGGTCGGGCGGTCAAGCGCCGCCAGAATGTTCAGCAGGGTGGTCTTGCCGGAGCCGGACTCCCCCATGATGGCGACAAATTCGCCTTCTTCTACCGTGAACGACAC
>JAZLKY010000263.1:0-3043 GCA_045597885.1 Acutalibacteraceae bacterium
CTTCCCTGCCAACCAAATCGGGACGGTTAACAACGATCTGACGGTCAAAACGACCGGGACGCATCAGTGCGTGATCTAAAATATCCGGTCGGTTGGTCGGAGCAATCATAATGATCCCCTCGTTAGTACCGAATCCGTCCATTTCAACAAGCAACTGATTCAATGTCTGTTCCCGCTCATCGTGACCGCCGCCCAATCCGGCGCCACGCTGACGGCCCACGGCATCAATCTCATCAATAAAAATGATACAGGGAGCATTTTTCTTCGCTTGTTCGAAAAGATCCCGCACACGGGAAGCGCCGACACCGACATACATCTCTACAAAATCTGAGCCGGACATGGAGAAGAAGGAAACTCCCGCCTCGCCTGCGACTGCTCTCGCCAACAGCGTTTTACCGGTTCCGGGAGGGCCGACAAGCAGAACGCCCTTTGGTACACGGGCACCCAGTTCACGGAAACGTTCGGGTGATTTCAAAAATTCGACGATCTCTTCTAATTCTTCCTTCTCTTCTTTGGCACCCGCCACATCTTCAAAGGTGGTTTTTCGGCTGTCTTCTCCGGGCTGCTTGATCTTAGCCTTTCCGAATCCGAATATTTTTCCGGCACCGCCGTCCATCGAATTCATAGAACGACGCATGAAGAAAAACAAAGCCACGATCATGGCGGCACCTAAAATTATAGGCAACCAATTAAATATCCACGAAACATCCGTGACAGGCTTCCATTCATAACTGACATCATTGGCAGGATCTTTATCCGTCTGCCGTTCCATAATGATGGGATTAACAACTTCTAAGAAGTAAGCGACGTAAGGTACTTTATAAGTGACAACGGCATCCTTATCGTCAATTTTTCCGTCATTATTGACATCGAAACGCTGTTCCTCCCGTATAGTCATTTCCAACTTGCCTGTACCAAGATCCAGTGTGTATTTTTCTACTTTATTGTCCAAAAAATACTGGATATAGTCAGAGTATACGGGCTTATCCTTTCCGGAAGGAACAGTGCCGCCCATCAAATACCACATGACAAAAAACAGGACAAGAGGAATACCGATGACCAACAGAATGTTTCGCACCGTCTTTCCAACATCATTCTTGTTTGGTTCCATTACCCAAGACCTTTCCTTTCTTGGCATTACCGAGATAAACAATGCCAAATTGATCCAAAGACAGAAATATCATCTGCTCAACATAGGATATTCATCCTATTTTCCGACATACAAGAAAATGATTGGTATGCTCATCGGGACGCACACGCTCATCGCATCGGATACCGTATACCAAAACAATCCCCTGTTCATCGCAAATGATCGGGACAGAACTTCGCTCAGCAGGCGGAACACCTTCTTCCTGCAGGACGGATTTCAGTGTCTTTTCAACACAACGACCTGCCGGATAAAAACGTTCACCATCGAGTCGGCTTCTAACGATCAAACTGCCTTGAATTTTATCATAGTCAAATGCATATTTAAAGAACAATTTATGAATTTTTTTAAATTCGCCAATTTTTTCCCGGTCGTAAACAGATAAATCATAATGCGCACCGGCAAAAACGAAGTCAGAACCGGGATGAAGCAGTTGCGCCGACAATGCAGAACGCTTTTCGCCGGTATTTCGTTCAACCAGAAGCACATTATCCAGAATATCCAACGTAAAACCACCGGGTAACTGTACAGCACCACGCCCGTTTTCAATGTATCGTGACAACAGCGAAAGGTGTCTTTCTTCAGCAGAGCGGCAACCCACATCCTCCAGCAGAGCACGGATCATGCGATAAACGATCGGTAAAGGACGGTGACGGAAAGCTTCAAGATCAAATCCACCGTCAGGGAGCTTAGACGAACGCAAATGATCCCTTGCAACGGAACAAAGAAACAGATCGTCTGCTGCCGCCGCATCAGCC
The DNA here is from genome assembly GCA_045597885.1 of Acutalibacteraceae bacterium. Classification (GTDB taxonomy): domain Bacteria; phylum Bacillota; class Clostridia; order Oscillospirales; family Acutalibacteraceae; genus UBA5905. The sequence continues at coordinate 1,906 of JAZLKY010000263.1, forward strand.
ATTCGGTTCAATGCAGTATCAACAGACGGATTCAATCGGCGTAGTTGCGGTAAAACGGCACAACGCACGGCATTACGGCTGTATCGTTCATCAGTATTGGTACTATCAATGCCATAGGCGATCTTGTGATAGGCGCAATAAGATTCCGTATCCTCTCTGGAACAGGAAAGCAACGGTCGGACGATATGACCGTTTTTTACGGGGATGCCGGACAATCCGCCGATACCGCATCCCCGGATCAAATGAAGCAAAACCGTTTCAGCCCGATCAGAAGCGGTATGGGCTGTTGCAATGTATGAAGCCCCGATCTCCCGGCGGATCTTTTCAAACACTTCATACCTTACAGATCGTCCTGCCTCCTCTGTTCCAATATGCTCCCATTCGGCAATCAACGGAATAGAAACACGAACGCAAAAAAGGCGAATACCCTCATGCAAACAAAAGGCTCGTACAAGATCTTCGTCACGATCGGCTTCGTCTCCTCTGATGCCGTGATGAATGTGGACGGCAACCACAGAAACATTCCCCGGTCTTTGATGAAACAGCCAATGAAGCATCGCCATGGAGTCTGCTCCGCCGGAAACCCCTGCCAATACTGTTCCGGGTTCAGGAAACAGCCCCTTTTCAGCCGTGAAGTTGTTTGCCTTTACGGATAAATCGGCTGTCATACTAACTCCTGTCTATGATCCAAAGAAGTGAATTGCGTAAATTCACCGATCCACGCCAAATCAACATCCCGCAGTTCTCCGTGCCGGTTTTTTGCAACGATCACCTGCGAAGTGCCCGGAGCATCATTTGCATCCTGTTCTCCGTTTTTATAGTAGTCAGAACGATAAAGGAACAGCACCTGGTCTGCATCTTGTTCAATTGAACCGGATTCACGTAAATCAGCCAGCGTCGGGCGATGGTTAGATCCCTGCTTTTCGGTACTTCTGGATAACTGAGCGCAGACCATGATCGGCACATTCAGTTCTTTTGCCATGATTTTTAATCCTCTGGTGATTTCACTGACTTCCTGAGCACGGTTATCGCTTCGTTTCCGCTTGTCCTGGACATCATGCATTAATTGCAAGTAGTCAACGACCACAAAACCCAAATCCTTGATCCTCATCAGGCGGGCTTTCATTTCCGGAACAGT
>JAZLKY010000264.1:0-3829 GCA_045597885.1 Acutalibacteraceae bacterium
TTTGCGATAAGCCCCGGGCGCCCGGAGGGAAACCCGCCGGTCTCTACTTTTTTAGGGGATAGGAAAAAATGTTCAGAATAAACGAACCGAGCCGAAACCGTTGCGAACACAACGGTTTCGGCTTTGCCCGAAGGCGTACAAAGGTACGCCGAGGGTGAGGTTCGTTTATAGCAAAAAAGCAATCTTTTTTACGTGTTTTTTAAAGAAAAGCCAAAAGAAACCAAAAAATTCGTCTTAATGCGCCTTTTTATACGGTTTATCTTTGCTTTTTCTGCCTTTTTGCGATCCAGACATTTTTCCCCAAGCTTTGTTTTGAGCGATTACAGACCGTTCTTGATACGGTTCTCCGCAAACCGTTGGGCGATGACGCCTTCGGGCTCGCCGGTAGACTTGGATTCTTCCAAAATGCTGTACACGGTGTTGTAGATGTTGCGTACCTGCCGCAGGACATTCTCCTTGTCATAGGTGGTGAACGCTTCCTGACCGGCATTGATGACACCGCCGCCATTGATGATGAAGTCGGGGGCATAGATGATGCCCTTCTTCTTCAGTTCCACGCCGCACGCATCGTTGAGCAGGACATTGTTGGCACCGCCGGCGACAGCTTTACATTTGAGCTGAGGCAGGGTGAACTCGTTGATGACGGCACCCAGAGCGCAGGGAGCGAAGATATCGCACTCGGTCTTGAAGATATCCTTTTCCCGTACTTCGGTCGCACCAAGCTCGTTGATCGCCTTTTCCATTGCCTTACGGTTGCTGTGGACACAGGCGACGATCTTCGCGCCGGCACCGTGCAGATGCTCAGCCAAACCGTAACCGACCTTGCCCAGTCCCTGGATCGCCACGGTCAGACCGTTCAGATCGTCACTGCCGTACAGGGCTTTGGCGGTTGCCTTGATACCCTCGAACACACCGAGAGCGGTGAACGGAGAGGGATCGCCACTGATGCCGTCCTTGCCGACGACATAGCTGGTCTTACGCATCATGTAGCTGATGTCACGGGTGTCGGTGTTGACATCCTCGGCGGTGTAATACCGACCGCCCAGAGACTCGACAGCCTCACCGAATGCTTCCATCAGCACTTCGCTGCGCTGAGAGGGATCGGCGATGATGACGCCCTTGCCGCCGCCCAACGGAAGACCTGCTGCAGCATTCTTGAAGCTCATGCCACGGGAAAGACGCAGTACATCAAACAGCGCATCCTCCATGCTGGCATAGGGGGAAAGCCGGCACCCGCCCAGTGCGGGGCCGAGGTTGGTGTTGTGGATGGCGATGATCGCACGAAGACCTGCTTTTTCGTTGTTGAAGAACGCCACCTGTTCGTGTCCGTACTCACGGATCATTTCGACATTGCCCATTGTTTTTGCCTCCTAAAAAAATTTTTATTGTTTCAACAGTTTTTCTATGTCTTCCCGCATGCGGTATTTGTGGACTTTGCCGGCGGCGTTCATGGGAAAACTGTCAACAAACAGAATATAGCGGGGCACCTTGTGTGTTGCCAGCCGCTCTTTGATATAGCGGCGCATGGCATCCTCGTCCGGGATGGCGCCCTCTTTCAGGATGATACAGGCGGCGGCTTCTTCGCCGTATTTTTCATCCGGTACGCCTATGACCTGTACGTCCTTGACATCGGGATGGGTATAAATGAATTCCTCTATTTCCTTGGGATAGATATTCTCTCCGCCACGGATGATCATGTCCTTCAGTCGCCCGGTGATGAGAAAAGTACCGTCCGGGTTACGCACGGCTATATCGCCGGAGTGAAGCCATCCCTCTTTGTCAACCGTTTGCTTGGTGGCTTGCGCCATCTTGTAGTACCCCTTCATGGTGTTGTACCCACGGGAGCAAAATTCTCCGTTTACCCCATCGGGCAGTTCTGCGCCGGTTTCGGGATCGACGATCTTGCACTGGACGTGGGGGAACGGATAACCGACTGTTTCACAACGAAGCGGGAGCGGATCTGTCCACGCGCTCATCGTGCTGCCGGGGGAGGATTCTGTCTGCCCATACACGCTGACGATGCCGCCCATATTCATCTCCTCCGGCTGTGCCGCCCGGCGCATCAGGTCGGGAGGACAACCAGCCCCTGCCATGATCCCCGTCCGCATATGAGAAAAGTCTGTCTTACGGTAATCCGGGTGATTGAACATGGCAATGAACATGGTAGGCACACCGTTGAAACAGGTGATCTTTTCCTGATTGATACAGTCCAGTGACGCCTTGGCAGAAAAATAGGGGAGAGGACATAAGGTAGCCCCGTGGGTGATGGCGGCGGTCATAGACAGTACCATGCCAAAGCAGTGAAACATCGGCACCTGGATCATCATCCGGTCGGCGGTGGACAGTCCCATCCGGTCACCGATGCATTTTCCGTTGTTGATCACATTATAGTGGGTGAGCATAACGCCCTTCGGAAAACCGGTAGTGCCGGAAGTATACTGCATATTACAGACATCGGTGGAGCGCACCGCCGCCGCCATGCGGGAAACTTCACTGACGGGTGTCATCGTCTTACGGCTCATAGCCTCTTCGAACGAAAGACAACCGGGCATCCGGAAACCGACGGTAATGACGTTGCGCAAAAACGGTAATTTCCGGCAATGTAGCGCCTCCCCCGGTTCAGTCGAGGCAATTTCCGGACACAACTCGTTGATACTCTGCCGGTAATCAGAATCCTTAGAGGATTCGATCATGATCAGTGTATGGGTATCCGACTGCCGGAGCAGGTATTCGATCTCGTGGATCTTATAGGCGGTATTGACAGATACCAACACAGCGCCGATCCTTGTCACCGCCCAAAAAGCAATGAACCATTCGGGAACATTGGTTGCCCATACCGCCACTTTATTTCCCGGTCTGACCCCCAATGATATCAGCGCTCTGGCAAAGTCTTCTGTATCCTGCCGGAATTCACGGTAGGTGCGGGTATAGTCGAGGGTAGTATAGCGGAACGCATACTGGTCGGGAAATTCTTCCGCCAGACGATCCAGTACCCGTGAAAATGTCAGATCAATCAGTTCATCTTTTTTCCAGATATAATGGCCGGTTCCGTCATGATTGAGATACAGTCGCTTTACCTGTTTCTCCTGCTCAAACCGTCGCATATAAGAAACAAAATGCGGCAACAGTATCTGACAGTCATCAAATCCGTCCATCCATCCGGCTTCCCATTCGAAGGACAGATAACCGTCATAATCTACCGAAGATAAAGCGTTCATCACATCGTCGATGGGAAGGATGCCCTCTCCGATGACGGTATAACTGCCGTCCTGCCGGGAATCCTTCAGATGGACATGTTGGATATAGGCGCCGAGATGGGCTACTGTTTCTCCCGGCTCTTCTTTGCCAGTTATGCAGGTGCAATGGCAATCCCATAATGCTGCTACGCTGTCACAGGCAAATATATCAAGCAGTTCGCACAGTTTAGCCGTATCCGACCATGCCCTGTCGGTACACAAAAGCAATTTGATCCCCAACCGCTCTGCTGTCGGCAGGATGGCGCAGATGCGCTGTGTTACGGTGTCCGACTGTTCTTCGGTGGCGTGGAGGGCGATGTGAGGGATCTTCAGCCTTGCCGCCCGGTCGATCAGCACCTCCAACAGTGGGATCGGATCTGTTTCTGCCGACAGATCCAATGACGTGTCCAGACAGGGGACGGTAAGACCGTGATTCCGCAGACGGTGAACGGTGGCAGAATCGTTTTCTTGTCTCAGCGCTTCCCCTCCGTCCCGAAACGGCGGATAGTCATCGAACAGTTCGATGCCGGAAAAGCCGGTGATTTTTGCTTCTTCCTGGGCGGACTGCCAGGAAAGCCCCGGCCATCCTTTCA
>JAZLKY010000265.1:0-3050 GCA_045597885.1 Acutalibacteraceae bacterium
CGAGGAACAGGCTTACTCCGTCTACCGTGGCTTTGGGATTGAGGCGATTGGCACTGGTCAGTGGCGGCACGTGGGTGAAGATATAGTCTACCTCATCGCCGCAGGCGTGCAGGTGATCCAGCGCCCGTTGTAATTCTTCCGGGGTGGGAGATTCTGCCGCCCACCAGCTGACACCCGGCTGACGAAATTCTTTATCATCGCTTTCGCCGCCGCCCAGGACAAAACAGCGCTTTCCCTCCAGGTCATAGATCTCTCCACGGCAGAGATGGATCAGACGGGGATTGATCACCTGCGCCTGCCCGCCGTTCCACTCTTCGGTGGGATAGGCGGACAACAGGTCGAAGTTTTCGTGTTTGCCATCTAGGAAGGCGACGGTAAACCGGTTCTTTGCCATTCTTTTCAGTTGTTTATTCTCCCTGGCATCCCCCTTCCATAAAAAGCCGAAGTCGCCGCATACGATGAGCAGATCACCCTTCTTGAGGCGGCGCAGAGCAGGATCATGCAGACGGGACAGGTCCCCGTGCATATCTCCGGTCACATAAATCATTTTTTTCCGTCCTTTCCGAATTTTATCCTTTTCAATGAGTCGGATTTGTGGTATAATTACACTGTATCTCCGGTCATGTGCCGGAATGATAAGCAGGATTACTCTTCATGATCATTATACAACAACCGCAGGGGGCTTGTCTATGAAAAATAAAAGATCCTGTATATTTGCCCTGGTTTTTTGGCTGTTGGGTATTTGGCTGTGTGCCCCGGTATCGGCGGCTACGGCAGGGTATGCTCTGCCGGACGGAGAGAAGCTGCATGCTGAGTCGGCGCTGTTGATCAATCTCGGCAGCTCCTCCGAACGGGATGTGGTACTGTATGAGAAGGAGGCGGACGAGGTACACGCTCCCGGTGCTATGATGCGTTTTATGGTGCTGACCTATGCACTGGTCCGGGCGCAGGAAAAGGGATTGGATATCGACACCGCTACCGGGACATATACGATGGAGATGTTTAACCGGTATGTGGCGGGGACGGGCGTTCCTACTGCCAATATGGCGTTTGGCGAGACCTGGACACTGCGGGATCTGATGATCGCTTCCTTTATACAGAACGCCAGCGATGCCGTCACTACGCTGGCATCGGCGCTTGAAGACAGTGTGGCGGCATATGTCAAGGGGATGAACGATCTGGCGAAGGAGATCGGGTGCGATTATACGCATTATGCCAATCTGACCGGACTGGATTCCCTCGCACAGTATACTACCGCACGGGATATGTACCGGATCATCCGGTTTGGACAGACACTGCCGATATTTGAGGAGATCGCCTCTACCCGACAGCACACCGTACAGCCGGTGTCCGGCGGTACCGATCATGTGTTGGTCAGTGTCAACAATATGCAGCAGAGTTCCAGTATGTTTTATTACGAGCCTCTGGTATTCGGCCGCACCGGACTGTCGGAGCGGGAGGGGCGTACCTATGCCGGAGTGGCGAGGGACAGTGGCTATGAATATCTGGCGGTGGTGCTGGCGTGTCCGGAGCGGGATGAGGATGGTAATGCCGGTGTGCATTTTTCTGACAGCAGGCAATTGTTCCGTTGGGCTTTCAACAGTTTTTCCTATGATACCCTGTTGGCGAAGAGCGAGCTGCTTGCCAGTGTCAAGGTCAATCTTTCCTGGAGCACCGACCGGGTGAACGCTGTTCCGGCAGACAGTTTTTCTACGGTGGTGGAGAATCAACTGGAAGCCGATCAGGTGATAAAAAAGGTCACCTTATACTACGATCAGATTGACGCCCCGGTAGAAAAGGGGACACCGCTCGGCAAGGTCGAACTGATCGTCAACGTGGATCAGAAGATCGGTGAGGTCGAATTGGTCGCCGCCGATAACATCAGCCGGAACTGGCTGCTGTATATATGGAGCGGATTCAGACTGGTGTTTTCTTCGGTATGGTTCTGGATGGGACTTGTTCTACTGGTCGTACTGCTGGTGGGATATATTGTACTGACCGTGACCTATAACCGCCGCCGACAGCGTGAGCGCATCGACAGGCGGTAAGGAGGATGAAAATGGAACAGCCACGGTTGACCGACATCGGAACGATCCATGCTCTGCTGGAAAAACACGGATTTCGTTTCTCTAAGAAACTGGGTCAGAACTTTTTAATCAATCCCTCTGTTTGCCCACGGATGGCAGAGGCGTGCGGTGCTGCGCCGGGCGTCGGCGTACTGGAGATCGGGCCGGGTATCGGGGTACTGACACGGGAACTGGCACAACGGGCAGAGAAGGTGGTCGCCATCGAACTGGATGAGCGGCTGTTGCCGGTGCTGGATGAGACGTTGGCGGCACAGGACAATGTGCGGATCATCTACGGGGACTGTACCAAGCTGGATCTGCATACGCTCATCAGGGAAGAGTTTGGTACGCTGCCGGTGGTTGTATGTGCCAATCTGCCCTATTATATCACTTCCCCTATCATTATGGGACTGCTGGAGAGCCGATTGCCGGTCGGGAACATCACCGTTATGGTGCAAAAAGAGGCTGCTGACCGGCTGTGTGCCGTCCCCGGCACAAGGGCGGCGGGAGCAGTGACACTGGCGGTGCAGTATTATGCTGAGGCTGAGCAGTTGTTCTCGGTTTCCCGTGGCAGTTTCCTTCCTGCGCCGCAGGTGGACAGTGCCGTCATCCGGCTGACCGTCCGGGAAACACCGCCCTGCGGCACGGTAGACGAAACGGCGTTGTTCCGGTTGATCAAGGCGGGATTCGGGCAACGGCGCAAAACGTTGTCGAATTCACTTGCCGATGCCGGATTTTCCAAAGAACAGATCACTGCCGCCTTGACCGGGTGCAGTCTCCCGCTCACCGCACGGGCGGAGAATCTGACACTGGAACAGTATGCTCAACTGACAGAATATTTGAAACAATAAGGGGCTGTTAAAAAAGTCCGGATCGCAAAAAGGCAGAAACAGAAAAGAAAAACTGTGCAAAAATATTACGAACTTCATTTGTCCAAAAACTTGACAGGTTCAATATGTTAAAAAATGAGTTTTTCGGTTTGTT
>JAZLKY010000266.1:0-1321 GCA_045597885.1 Acutalibacteraceae bacterium
CCGACTTGACGGCAAACTGCCATGCACAGGGGATCATTGCCATTGCCGTGAGATAATAGATCACTTCCCGCCACTCTGACAGCCGGGAGCAAAGGAACCGGGACAGCAAAGGCAGCAGGAGCAACGCCCAAAAAGAATAGAATGTATAACGGTACAGCGAAAACGGTGCCGCCTTGAGCGTGACATCGTGTCGGTGATACTCCGGGAGCAAGCGGTGAACGACCTGCTTCGACGGCTTGACGGAACAAACCGGCACCAGTACCGCCATGCTGTTCTTACCCTTGCCGTATCCGATACAACGGATAAACACCATATGCAATCGAAGGAGTTTGCTGAGCAGGCTCTGCCGGTAATCCACAAAGTTGACCGCTCCCGCCATGCAGGAATAATCCCGCCGGATAAAAAGTCCGGTGCGTACCGTCAACACTGCGCCCGTCCGAGTGACCCGAAACGGCAGAAGCCGGAACATGTTCCGCACTGCCGCCACACACCAACCACCTAACAGCACCAGGGCGATCACCGCCGCCGTTCCGGCAATGGCCGTCACATATCCCGCCACTGTTTCCAGATCGCCCAACACACGCTCACGAAACTGTACACCAAGCAATTGACCAGTCTGCCGAAAGGTGGTAGCAAGCAATATGATCCCGCTAAATGAATTGGACACCAGCAACGACAGGACGACCACATGATACCACCGGGGAGCATAGCTCTCTGCCGGTGCAGATGCCTGTGGTCGCTGCTTGCTCAATATTTCTCTCGCCCGCTTTTCACCCACCGTCAGCCGGAAATCCGCCTGCCGTCCGTTGCCGGCATCGGTATCCAAAGCGATCCGTACCGCCCGGAACGGGCGAAGAAAAAAGGGATGCTCTACCGATAGTGTAATAATACTCCGGCAGGGAATAAAGGCTGTCCGGCGGATCAGCATACCACGTCGAATGACAAATCCTTCCTCGGTCAGTTCATAGGTATGCCACTGCCACTCCAAAAACGGGAGCAACAGCAAAAGCAATACTGTCAGCAGATCAATCCATGTTCCCTGTATCCACCGGTACAGACCACGGGGATCGGTGACATAGCGTAATCCCCGGAACAACGGAACCAACAGCAAAAACAGAAAACGGAATGTATAGCGGAGCATAGCAATAGGATGCTGATGCCGGGTGACACTGTATAGCATACTGACGCCTCCTGCCTTCTCCGCCGTTTCTCATAAAATCCCGTTCCCATGCCCCCGCCCCATCAATGGGAATACCCTCCAGCAGCAAAACACCGCCGGCTGCCGCCACCGACACAAAGACCAACCCCCAACGCCGTTCCA
>JAZLKY010000267.1:0-13569 GCA_045597885.1 Acutalibacteraceae bacterium
AAATGCTTCAACAAAAGTATTGCCGAAAAACCTAAAATTTTTACGCTCTGCGACGGCACTTTCGTGCCGCCCGGCAGCCGGTAAAATAGGATTTCTTTCCGGGAGTAACGGGTTGCATTTTGCGTACACTATTGCCGAAAATACCGATCGGGAGGTACAAAAAATGGCATTGGTTGAAATGGACCGGATCGAAAAACAGTATCGGGTAGGAGATACCCTTATCCGTGCGGTGGACGGCGTGACACTGACGGTGGAATCGGGAGAAATGGTGGCTGTCGTCGGCTGTTCGGGATCGGGCAAATCTACATTGATGCACTTGCTGGGATTGCTGGACAACCCCTCTGCCGGAGAATACCGTTTTGGCGGTGAGTTGGTGACCAAGCTGTCAGACCGTCGGTTATCTGCCCTGCGAAATCGGCAGATCGGGTTTGTTTTTCAGAGTTTTTTGCTGTTGCCTACCCTCTCAGCATTGGAAAATGTGGAATTGCCCCTCCAGTATCAAGGGATATCTGCCCGTCTTCGGCGGGAACTGGCAATGGAGGCGCTGGAAGCCGTGGGATTACAGGATCGTATCTGCCACCGTCCGGCTCAGTTGTCCGGCGGGCAACAGCAACGGGTGGCGATCGCCCGTGCCATTGCCGGCAAGCCCACATTGTTACTGGCGGATGAGCCGACCGGCAATCTTGACACTGCCGCCGGAAGGTCTGTTATGCAGTTGATCAAACAATGGAACAGGGCGGGGAATACAGTCATTCTGATCACACACGATCCTCGGATCGCAGTCGCCTGTCCCCGCCGGTTGACCATGTCAGTCGGCAGGATCACGGAAAAAGCCGATAACACTAACTTCAAGACCACCCCAACTCGATTTTTCCGTCAACGGTATCAATAGAAACAGCAGACGGGGGAACGTCATACCGTCTGACCAGTTCTTCTGCCAGAGGATTCTCTATCTGCCTGCGGATCTCGTTGCGCAGATCACGGGCACCCCGTTTGCCGCCAAATGCGGTTGATGCCAGTGTCTGCAGGGCTTCCGGCGACCAACTGATCGTCATGCCCCGTTCTCCGAGCGGGCCTTTCAATTCTTCCAGCATCAGTCCGGCGATGCGGACATAATCGTCCTCGGACAACGGGCGGAAGAATACCACCTCGTCCACTCTGCCTATAAATTCCGGCCGCAGAAAATCCTGCAGAGCTTTCATGGCACGGTCCTTGGCGGCATCGGCGGTGGTGGTTCCAAACCCCATCAGATTCTCCTGCGTTTGACTGCCGGCATTGGAAGTCATGACGATGACGGTGTTTTCAAAGTTTACCACTCTGCCGTGAGCATCGGTCACCCGACCTTCGTCCAGTATCTGCAACAGAATATTCAGCACATCCGGGTGGGCTTTTTCGATCTCATCCAACAGAATGACGGAATACGGTTTACGCCGGATCTTTTCGGTGAGTTGACCGGCCTCGTCATAGCCGACATAGCCGGGGGGAGAGCCGATGATACGGGAGACGGCATGCTTTTCCATAAACTCGGACATGTCTAACCGGATCAGTGTTTCCGGCGTATCAAACAGCTCGGTAGCGAGTACTTTGACCAGTTCTGTTTTGCCGACACCGGTCGATCCGACGAAAATGAAGGATGCCGGACGGCGGCGGGGACTGATCTGGACACGGCTGCGCCGAATGGCGGCGGCAACGGCGGTGACTGCCTCCTCCTGTCCGATGACCTTTTCCCGCAGATGGTCTTCCAGCTGTGCCAGCCGCCCCAATTCGCTCTCCTGGACCTTTGCGGCGGGGATTCCTGTCCACAGTTCGATCACTTTGGCTAAAGCCTCTTCCGTTACCGGGGCTTGTGTCGCCGCCTCCCGAATGGATTCGGCTTCCTGTTGTATTTTCAGCAATTCTGCTCTGGTATTTGCCAATGCCTCAAAATCCATTTCTTCAGAAGAAAGAAAGTCCTCCTCCTCTTTCTTCAGGCGGTCTTCCTCCTCCTGCAACGCCGCATACCGATCTGCCTGCTTATTGGCAAGGGCGGTGGAGGCACATGCTTCGTCCAGCAAATCAATAGCCTTATCCGGCAAGAAACGGTCGGTAATGTATCGCTCCGACAGGGATACCGCCCGACGGAGGACTGCATCGTCTACCCGAACGCCGTGATACGACTCATAGTATCCCCGGACACCGCACAGAATCTCGTATGCCGCCTGTAAGGACGGTTCTTCTACCGTTACCGGCTGAAAACGGCGTTCCAATGCCGCATCTTTTTCGATATGTTTACGGTATTCGGTGAAGGTGGTGGCTCCGATGACCTGGATCTCTCCACGGGACAACGGCGGCTTCAGAATGTTGGCGGCTGACATGCTGCCCTCTGAATCGCCGGTCCCGACCAGCGTATGCACCTCGTCAATGAACAGGATGATATTGCCGGCGGCTTTGACCTCCTCGACCAATCCTTTGATGCGGCTTTCAAACTGTCCCCGAAACTGTGTACCTGCAACGAGGGCAGTCATGTCCAGCAGGAATAATTCTTTTTTTTGCAGGCGGGGCGGCACTTCTCCCTTTGCTATGCGGATCGCCAGCCCCTCAGCGATGGCGGTCTTTCCTACGCCGGGTTCTCCGATGAGGCAGGGATTGTTTTTGGTACGGCGGGAAAGGATCTGCGTCACCCGATAGATCTCCCGCTCCCGTCCGACGGTCACATCCAATTCACCACGCCGGGCGCGGGCTGTCAGATCGGTACAGTATAAGGAGAGAAACTTACGCTTCTTATTCTTTTGTTTTTTCGGTCCTTCCGGTGTCTCGTCGGTGGGGACACCCTCTATGGGTTGCTCTTTATCCGGTTTTTGCCCGAAAATATTCTGCAAGAAAGGAAATACCGGAGCACCGCCGGGAGAAAAACCCGCATCCGCATCTTCCTCATCATCCGAGGGGGAGAACATCTCCTCCATTTGTTGATTCATTTGTTCCATGTCTTCATCACTGATGCCGAATTTATCCAGCATATCGTTGACCGGCTTGATGCCCAGTTCTTTGGCACAGGACAGGCAAAAGCCTTCGTTGGCGGTTTCGCCGTTGTCCACACGGGTAACAAAGACGACTGCCGGTCTTTTTTTACATCGGGTACACATGATCATTCTGTCGGTCTTTCCTTTCCTTGTAACTCTGCGGCGGGATCTCCGGAGTGATTATCCCGGCGCAAATGGATATACAGCTGCCAATAGCCCAAAAATGCCAACGCCATCGAAATGGCTGCCAACGATACGGGAATAATGATCACCCACCGTGGAGCAAAATCCATATGATCCAGCGTGACGATAAACAGCATGCTCAGATAAAAAATGACTGTTGATGCTTTCCCGAACCACAGGGATCCGTGAACGATACTCTGTCTGCGTAACAGGATGACACCGCCGATAAACTGGCAGATCTCTTTCGCCAGACAGATAAATGCCAGTGGGATCAAATACCGATGACGGAATGTCAGACAGACTGCCACGGTCACTTGCGTCAGCTTGTCAGCCAACGGATCGAGCAGTTTTCCGCATTCGGTTATCTGATTTAGTTTGCGGGCGATAGTACCGTCCAGACAGTCTGTCAGCCCGGATACCGCCAGCGCCGCCAGAGCCCACGTATCCTGTTCGAGCAGATACAGCACGGCAAAAACCGGCACCAGTAATATCCGGAGCAGTGAAAGTCCGTTCGGTATATTCCATTTCCACGGGATGTCAAATACTTGCATGTTCTTTGATCTTACCTTTCATGGTGATTAATGTATGGCGGCAAAAATCACGTTCTGCCGACCGCCACCAGTTCCTGTAAAGCGCTCCCAACGGGATTTACTCCTATGATCCATTTGACGACATACGTTTTTTCAATGACGGTGGGATTGATCCAGCTGTTCGGATCGCTGCCGGCGGCAATGGCCTGCAGTACGGAAACGGCAACGATCACCCACAACAACCCGGATACCGCCCCTGCCAAAAATCCCAGTCCTTTGTTGACGGATTTCAGTCCGGGCAATTTGGCGACGACATCCAATACTTTCATCAATATCAGTGCTGCAATGAAGGCGACTAAAAACAGTATGAGCAGACAGATCACCCGGAGCAAGGATACTGCCACGGGGCGGATCACCTTCGCAATGACCGAATCGGCGACGGCTTCGGGCGAACCACTGACATCCGATACCCGTTCGACCACATCCTTGCCGGAAGAGACGCCTTGATTTGCCAGTGCATTTTTGATAAAAGGCGGCAGGTGATCCAATGACGCTTCCATGCTTTCGGCGGCAGACTGATAAGAACCGTTCAGTTCATCTGTAATGCTTTTGCGGACGGACGGGGCGATGGCGGTATCGAATACCACTTCCGCCGCCGGGCCGCACAGTAGCAGGGCAACAACAAATGCCAACAGAAACGCTACCACTTTGGACAGGGTTTTGATCAGTCCCCGTTTATGTCCGATGACGGCGGACAGGACAAAAATTAGGATAACCACTCCGTCTAAAATATATGCTGTCATTGTCGATCCTCCTGACATATTTTATGAGAAGATATATTCTTGAATGAGATTCAGTCCCAAAACGATCGCTTTGTCGCCGCACAGTACCGCTTGCTGTCCATCTCCGGGCACGGAAACATTTTTCCCCGCACCGGCGGCGGAAACGACCTGAGCCGATGTATCGGTCAGCAGCAAATAATGCTGTCCGTCTGCGGAGAGTTGTCGAAACTCGCCGGTGAAGGGAACGGTACACCGTTCCTCTCCTTTTTGATTGATTACGGCAATACTGCCGCCCTCCGTCTCGCCGTAAGGTCTGACCGCCAGAGCTATACTGTTATCCCCGACTGCATAGCCGAGGACCCGTCCGCCGTCGGCGGCGTACGCCATTTGTGTGTTGCGGGACGGATCTATGAGCAAAGCTCCCATATCGCCCACTGCCGCCAACCGACCGCCGGAAATGTATTTCAGACAGTACAGCAGGGTATCCGCCGCCTCATAGGCATACAGTGTATCCTTGGAGGAGGAGACAGGGAAGATTTCCGTAAAGCTGGACAGTGTTCCTCCTTTGGCTTCTAAGCCCAGCAGTGCCACCTGCTTGCCGTCATCGGACAGAGCCACATCGGCGGCAAGCCGATTCCGGCTACGGGAATACATTTTTTCTCCCCGTTTGTTATAGACCGATACCGTAACGGCGTAATTCTGTTCCCCTCTGGTGAGGATAGCGAATTGTCCCTTACTATTCAGCGACACAGAGAGGATCGGGGCATCGGTGGTCAGCGTTGTGACCTCGGCGGAAGGGGTGAACAGTTGCAGCCGTTTGCCGTTTTGTTCTGCCAGCAGGATAAATTTTCCACTGTGCTCGGTCAAAGCTTTGGCATAGGCGCAGGGGTGTCGGGATATCTCTGAGCCATTGGTATCGTAAAAGATCAAGTGACTGTCATCCAAGGTGTATATGTGATTCTGTACTTTGCCGAGGATGGCTGTATTGGTACCGGATATGTCCACCGGGAAACCGCCGGCTTGCTTGTTCATAGAATCCCGGATACGGCTTAACAACTTATCCGGAGCGACGGTATCCCAATTTTTCCAAACAAGGAATCCGGTCAGCATGACCAGGAGAAAAATGATCAACCGTCTGAAAAATGCCAGTCGGGCACGCCGCCGGTGACGGCGTTTGCGTTCCGCTTTGGCTACCGTTTCCATACTGTCGGGCGACTGGTCCGGGTATGTATTTTTCACGGCTATTCCTCCTCAGTCATAGAATACCTGTTGCAGGCAGAGCCCCTGTGCCGGGGCAGTTGGTCCGGCTTTACAGCGATCCCGGCTTTTCAGAATTTCCGGTATGGCGTCTGCCGGTATTTTCCCGGCGGCGATCGCCAGCAGTGTTCCCACCATGATCCGTACCATGTTGTACAAAAAGCCGTCTGCTTCCACTGTGAACAGTACCAGATCCCCCTGCCGCTCCACCCGGCAGAGCCGGACGGTGCGCTCGGTGGTGCCCTGGACATCGCTGTCTGCCGAACAAAAAGCGGCAAAATCGTGTTTCCCGACAAAGGCACCGGCAGCATCGTTCAGCAGTCGTTCATCCAACAGATGGGTTTGGTGCAGCGCATACCGACCGTAAAACGGATGGCGCTGTTTCCCGTTCCAAATGCGGTAAATATACCGCTTTCCCTTTGCGGTATAACGGGGATGAAAATCGGCTGTTACCGACATGACACGGTATACGGCGATGTCTTCGGGAAGATAGAAGTTGAGTGCGGCGGCGAATTGATCGCCCCGCAGGGGAGAATCGGTATCGACGGTACAGCAGAACATCTCGGCATGGACACCGGCATCTGTCCGGCTGCACCCGATGACCGGACTTCGTACACCGGTCACCGCTTCGATGGCATCCTGCAGGCACTGCTGGACGGTGATGGCATTGGGCTGTACCTGCCAGCCGTGGTAGTTTGTGCCGTCATAGCGAAGGGTAAGCAATAATCGTTCCACCGTTGTGCCTCCTGCCGGTCAGAGCGCCGCCGGGATAAATCTGTTTCCGGCGATCAGCGCTCCTATTACTACGATCCCTGCGCCTAAGGCTATCCAGTCCCGGCGGGCAGTATGCAGTTGCTTCATACGTGTCCGACCGTCTCCGCCCCGGTAACAACGGCATTCCATTGCCATTGCCAGATCGTAGGCACGTCGGAAGGAGGAGATGAACAGTGGGATCAGAATGGGGATCAATGCCTGTACCCGTTTCCGCAATCCGCCGCTTTCCAGATCGGCTCCCCTCGCCTTCTGCGCCGACATGATCTTGTCGGTCTCCTCCATCAGGGTGGGAATAAAGCGCAGGGCGATGGTCATCATCATTGCCAGCTCGTGTGCATTGATGTGAATGATCTTCAAGGGCCTCAGCAGATACTCCATAGCATCCGTTAAAGCGGTGGGGGTGGTCGTATAGGTAAGCAGGGAGCTTCCTGCCACCAAGGCAGTGATCCGCAGAGCGATGAATACCGCCGTGGCGATACCTTTGGAGGTGATGTGCAGGATCCACCAATCCCACAAGGGCGTTCCGCCGGTGACATAGAAGATATTGAGAATGGCGGTAAAAGCGACGACAGGCAACAAAGGCCGTATACTGCGCCACAACAGACCTATCGGCAGTCGGGATATCCCGATCACCGTGATCAACACTACTAAAACTCCCAGCAGTCCTATCCAGTTCTTCGGAATAAAAACCGTGATCAGATAGATCAGTGTCAACACCAGTTTCATCCGGGGATCCATGCGATACAGCACCGAATGACCGGGGAAATATTGTCCGATGGTGATATCCTTCAGCACACAGATGCACCTCCCAACAGGTTGAGTAATTGGGGGAGTGCCTGCTCCACGGTATAGGCGGCGGTGTCCACCGCTACCCCTTTTTGCTGAAGGAGTAATAAAATGCGGGTGACAGCAGGTACGGTCAAGCCCAACTTCTCCAGTTCGTCTGCTCTGGAGAATACCTTTTCCACTGTGTCCAGCATGGCGATCCTGCCGTGGTCCATCACAAGCACCCGATCGGCAATTTTTGCCACATCTTCCATGCTGTGGGACACGAACAGGACAGTGGTAGCCTGCTGTTTACGGTATTCCCGGATCATGGTCATTATCTGCTCCCGCCCACGGGGATCCAACCCGGCAGTCGGTTCATCAAGAATGAGTATTTCCGGTTCCATCGCTATGACACCGGCAATGGCGGCACGGCGTTTTTCGCCGCCGGACAGATCGAACGGCGATTTTTCCAACAAGGTCTCCTCTAATCCCACATGTGCGGCGGCAGTCAACACCCGTCGCCGGATCTCGTCCTCTGAAAGTCCCTGGTTTTTCGGACCGAAAGCAATGTCTTTGTACACCGTTTCTTCAAACAACTGGTATTCCGGATATTGAAATACCATCCCGACCCGAAATCGGATGTCCCGAATCTTTTTTGGTTGGTCCCATATATCCACACCGTCCAGCAGGACCGTTCCGGCTGTCGGACGCAATAATCCGTTGAGGTGCTGGATCAGGGTGGATTTTCCGGATCCGGTATGACCGATGATGCCCAGTAATTCCCCCGGAACGGTGGTGAGGGATACTTCTCGAATGGCGTCTTTTTCAAAAGGGGAACCGGCGGAATAAGTATAGGAAACATTTTGCATGGTGATCACTGCCAACCGGTTCACCTCCTGTTCTGTGTAATGACGGTTTAGGGCAATAATTCAAAAATGGCTTCAGCACATTCTTCCGGCGTCAGCCGGTCTGCCGCAATGGGAATACCGGCTTGCCGCAGGGCGGCGCACAGTGCTGTTGGCTGGGGAACATCCAGCCCGACAGATTTGAGCTTGTCTGCTTGTGAAAAAACCTGCCGGGGACTGCCGTCGGTCAGAATGCGTCCGTCATCCATGACCACCACCCGGTCAGCCAAAGCCGCTTCTTCCATATAGTGGGTGATGAGGACGACTGTCATTCCGTTTTCTTTATTTAATCGGCAGACCGTTTCGATCACTTCCCGCCGTCCCTGAGGGTCCAGCATGGCGGTCGGCTCATCCAGTACCAGGCAATCCGGGTGCATGGCAATAACGCCGGCGATCGCCACCCGTTGTTTTTGTCCTCCCGACAGTTTGTGAGGAGAGTGCTGCCGATAGTCCCACATGCCCACGATACGAAGAGCCTCTTCTACCCGTGATCGGATCTCTTCGGGGGAGATGCCTAAGTTCTCCGGCCCAAATGCCACATCTTCCTCTACGATCGTGGATACCAGTTGGTTGTCGGGATTTTGCAGGACCATTCCCACCTTCCGTCGGACGGGATATGTGTTTTCTTCTTCGGCGGTGTCCAGTTCTTCTACCAGCATTCTGCCGCCGGTGGGGAGCAGGAGAGCATTGAACTGCTTTGCCAAAGTGGATTTACCACAGCCATTATGTCCCAGCAGGGCGACAAAGCTGCCCTTTTCTACAGTCAGATCAATTCCCCGCAGGACTGCCGGTGCTTGTTCCGATGATTCTGTCTCGTATTCAAAGCGCAGTTGCTCCGCCTTCAGCATAGCCAAGGATTGTTCCTCCTCCCGTGTCGTTTACGGTTCTGCCTGCCATATGGCACTTGCTCCGCAGGGAAGTGTCAATCCGCAGGCAGTGACGGGCAGACCGATCTCATCTGCCGACAGATCGCCGCCCATCCCGGCGGGCAGTGTCGTCCCCAAAACATATTTCATCACCGACGGAGACAGTCCGGCGGAATAGGAGTTGATCAGAAAGAACAGGGGATGATCACTCATCAATTTCATACATTCAGTGACCAGATGGTAGATCTGGTCTTCCAACTTCCAAACCTCACCGCCCGGTCCTCTGCCATAAGAGGGTGGGTCCATCAGTATCCCGTCATAGGTGTTGCCCCGCCGTTGCTCTCGGCTGACAAATTTTTCGCAATCGTCCACCAGCCAGCGCATGGGCTGGTCTGCCAGACCGGATAAGGCGGCATTTTCTTTGCCCCATGCCACCATTCCTTTTGAGGCATCCACATGGGTGACATGAGCTCCGGCGGCGACACATGCCAATGTTGCCCCGCCGGTGTAGCCGAACAGGTTGAGTACCCGGATCGGTCGTCCCGCCTGTCGGATCAGCCTTCCCATGACATCCCAGTTGACCGCCTGTTCGGGGAAAAGCCCGGTGTGCTTGAATCCCATAGGCTTCAGCGCAAAGCGCAGATCGCCGTAGGTGATCTGCCAACTGTCCGGCAGGGGACGGTATCGCTCCCATTGACCGCCGCCGGTGGCAGAGCGGTGATAACGGGCGTGTGCCTGCGCCCACCGGGGATCCCGGCGGGGGGTGCTCCAAATGATCTGCGGATCGGGACGGATCAGCAGGATATCTCCCCACCGTTCCAGCCGTTCTCCGTCAGTAGTATCAATCAGTTCATAATCCTTCCACTTGTCTGCGGTTCTCATGCTTTTGCCTCATTCGCTGACGGTGTCGAGTTCCGCCTTAACGGTTTCTGCCAACTCCAGCGCCAATGCATTGATCCGGTCGAAGTCCTTCCCTTCCACCATCACACGCACGAGCGGCTCTGTACCCGATACCCGGACCAGCACCCGCCCGTCACGTCCCAAAGAATCATCGGCGTTTTTAACGGCTTTTTGCAGGGCCTTGCTGGAATTGTAGTGCGCTTTTTGTTTGGCATCGGCTTTGACATTGATCATGACCTGGGGATAGCGTTCCATCAGATTCCCGACACGGGACAGCTTCCATCCGAGCTGTCGGGCGGCGGTCAGTAACTGGATGGCAGATAATTGCCCATCTCCGGTCGAGGCAAACCGGGTAAGAATAATATGCCCGGACTGTTCGCCGCCGATAGCGTATCCCTCCCGACGCATCTCTTCCAACACATACCGATCACCGACCTTGGTGGAAACGGTATGGATGTTGTTCGCCTCGCAGAAATGGAAGAATCCCAAATTGGACATGACGGTCACAACGGCAGTGTCGTTGGGCAACTGTCCCTGCTTCTTCATCTGATAGGCAAGGGCGGCGATGATCTTGTCACCGTCCAGCAGATTTCCCTTTTCATCCACTGCCAGACAACGGTCGGCATCGCCGTCAAACGCCACACCGGCGTTGAATTTCATTTTTTTGACTAATTCCGTCAACCTCTCCATGTGGGTGGAACCGCAGTCAGCATTGATGTTTTCACCGTCCGGCTGATCATTGATAAAAACGCAGTCGGCACCCAATGCGGAGAACAGCTTCCGGGCGGTGGCACTGGCGGACCCGTTGGCGCAGTCCACGGCGACCTTCATTCCACGCAGATCGACATCGGTGGTGGCAAGCAGATGATATACATAGTCATCTACTGCCGGGCGGGGCGGCAGAACATGACCGACCTGTCCGCCGACCGGGGAGGGCGGCGTCTTTTTCCCGTCAAGCACGATCGCTTCAATGGCGGCTTCCAGAGTGTCCGGTAATTTGTAACCGTTGCCGTCAAAGATCTTGATGCCGTTGTATTCACACGGGTTGTGGGAAGCCGAGATCATGATACCGGCATCCGCCCGGTATTTGTTCACCAGATAAGCGACCGCCGGTGTGGGGATCACCCCAAGCGGCAGGACATCCGCACCGACGGAGCACAGACCGGCGGTCAGTGCCGCTTCCAGCATGTCCGAGGAGGCACGGGTATCCTTTCCGATGACAACGGTCGGCCGTCCACCGGCTGTTTCTGCCAACACCATGGCTGCTGCCCGTCCGATGGACATGGCGAGTTCACAGGTCAGTTCTGTATTAGCAATGCCTCTGGCACCGTCTGTTCCGAATAGTCTTCCCATATGTCTCATACTCCTTGTTCTGTAATGATGAAGATTTTGCTCAAAATGTGATCTGTCCGTTCTGCCCGTCGGGTGTCAGCCCCAGGTGGTCATAAGCCGCCGGCAGGACGATCCGCCCACGAGGAGTACGCCCCAAAAAGCCGATCTGCATGAGATACGGCTCGACCACATCTTCGATGGTGACTGCTTCCTCTCCGATCATGGCGGCAAGTGTTTCTAATCCCACCGGCCCGCCTTTGTAGTGACGGATCATCGCCGTCAGCATCCGGCGGTCGCCGGCATCCAGTCCCAGTTCGTCTACTTCCATGCGGTCGAGTGCCTCCCGTGCGGTGGGCAGGTCGATAGAGCCGTCGTTGAGCATCTGTGCAAAGTCACGCACTCGCTTGAGCATCCTGTTGGCGATACGGGGCGTCCCCCGTGAGCGGGAAGCGATCTCCAACGCTCCGTCCCGGTCACAGGGTACATCCAGTATCCGGGCACTGCGGCTGACAATCTGTGCCAATTCCTCCGGGGTATACAGCTCCAATCGCATAATGACGCCGAACCGATCCCGCAGGGGAGCTGTCAACTGTCCCGCTCTGGTAGTGGCGCCGATCAGGGTGAAGCGCTGTAGCGGCAGATGGATGGAGGAAGCCCCCTGCCCCTTGCCGTTGATAATATCAATGGCAAAGTCCTCCATGGCAGGGTAGAGGATCTCTTCCACAGTACGGGGCAGACGGTGGATCTCGTCGATAAACAGCACGTCGCCCTCTTCCATGTTGGTCAGCAGGGCTGCCAGATCACCCGGCCGTTCCAATGCCGGGCCGGAGGTGATGCGGAAATTGACGCCCAACTCATTGGCGATGATCGCCGCCAATGTGGTCTTTCCCAAACCGGGTGGCCCGTACAGCAGGACATGATCCAACGCCTCCCGCCGGATCTTGGCGGCGTCAATGAACACCGACAGATTTTCTTTCACCTTTTCCTGACCGATATATTCCCTCAGCGTCCGGGGGCGCAGGGGATTGTCCCCGTCATCCTCCGGCAGATAATCGGAAGAAACCAACCGATTCTCCAGATCCATTTCGGCAAATTCCTCTTCCGCCATCCCACTGCCCCCTTTGATCCATATTTTTGCAGTATGCTATTATATCACACCCTGTGCGAAAAGGAAAGCAAAATCATAAAAAAAATTAGTTCTAAATGTAAAATGTTTGTAAATGAAAACTGCATTGACAAAACTCTTCGCAGCGTGTACTATTGTTTTTGGCATGTAAAAGAAAGCAAGGGATCTGTATGAAAAAAGTGACTCTACTCGGAGACTCCATCCGGCTCATTGGCTATGGGGAGCGGGTGGCACAACTGTTGGGCAAGGATTATGCCGTCTGGCAGCCGGAGGACAACTGCCGGTATGCCAAATATACCCTGCGGATGCTCTTTGAACAGGCGGACAGCATCCGGGACAGCGATGTCATCCACTGGAACAACGGGCTGTGGGATACCTGCGATCTGTTCGGTGACGGCCCGTTTTCCACGCTCGAAGAATACGGAGAGAATATCGTGCGGATCGCACGGATCCTCAAGGGGACGGGGGCGCAGGTGATCTTTGCCACCACCACGCCGACCGCACCCGGACAGCCGCATAACAAGATCCGGCGGATCAAGCAGTATAACGACTATGCGGTATCCCTGCTGAAAGCGGAAGATGTGCAGATCAACGATCTGTTTTCGCTTGTCGAGCCACATATCGGGGAATATATCTGCGAGGACCTTGTTCATTTGACGCCGGCGGGGATCGAGGTGTGTGCCCGGCAGGTGGAGCAGGCGATCCGCTGCGCCGCCGCAAAATAGTACACAGTACGAGGAGGGAACAGCATGGACGGCGAACGGTTCGAGATCATTGATTTTCATACCCATCCCTTTGACAAAAAGGAAAACAACATCTGTCAGCATACCGACCATTGCGACATGAGTATGGAGAACACCATGCGTGATCTGCAGGGGTTGGGGATCTCCCGCATCTGCGGTTCGGTGCTGGATGTCGGCAAGGGAGCGGTGGAGGATTTTGCGCGGATCCGGGCGCTCAACGATGAGGCGCTGAAACTGCGGGATCAGTACGACGGATTCTATCTGCCGGGATTCCATGTGCATCCCGGATTTGTGAAAGAATCCTGCCGGGAGATCGAACGCATGGCAAAACAGGGCGTGCGGCTCATGGGGGAACTGTGTCCTTATCTGTGCGGATGGGAACATTATGTCGATCCCGTTTTTTT
>JAZLKY010000268.1:0-16237 GCA_045597885.1 Acutalibacteraceae bacterium
GTTTACAAATTGTTGTATGTTTTGTTGTCCGAAAACAATTCATCAACTGTCTCTGCCCGTTTTTTCAGTGTCCGGGGCGCTATCGGGGTGATATATAAATGACCGGTGCCGACATCCTTGCTGTTTTTTTCCCCTTTATGACAAACAATAAATGTTTTTGGTAAATCCAGGCTGACGACAGATACGGTCTTTTTCTTCTCTGCCACCGCCAAAAATTCCCGTGTGTTTTTTGAAATCGTTGTATTGTCCAAATCAAAAATTCCGACAATATCCTGTTGCCTGATAACTGTTCCTTGTCCGATATGCAAGTACATAATACTTTCCTATCTGTATAATTTTATTTAATTATTTCACCCTGTTTAATATTAAAAACGCTTCCTGCATTAATTCGCAATGCGGCAGATGGCTCACAGCAAGTAATAAATACCTGCCACCCCTCAATATGATTTAAAATATAATCCTGTCGCATAACATCCAATTCGCTCATCACATCATCCAAAAATGCGATCGGCGGCTCTCCTATAACTTTTTGCAATAACGCTGCTTCCGCCATTTTCAGTGCCAATACCGTTGACCGTTGTTGTCCCTGTGAACCGTAGATTCTGACGGAGTTGTTATTGAGCAATAGTTCCATATCCTCCCGATGCGGTCCAACTGTACTGAACCCGGCTCTGATATCCTCTTTCCGATGTGCTTGGAGACAGGATAACCAGTTTTCAGCGATCTCGACCGGCGTCTCATCGCTATCCTGTGACGATAATCCGTCCGAATGCCAAATGATCTGTAATTTTTCTCTGCCGGCAGATATGCCTTGATAGATATCCGACACTGCTGTTCCGATCCTTCGGCAGTATTGCTGCCGTGCCACCGTCAATCGGGCACCTGCCGCCGCAAATGCACGGTCCCATACATCCAGCATCATTGCTTTATTCTGATCATCGTGAAAATCTTCCCACTGCTTCAAAAATGCATTGCGCTGTCCTAATATTTTATTGAATTCATTTAAGGAGGAAAGATAACCCGGCTTTAGCTGGCAATAGGCACTGTCTACAAATCTTCTTCTCATTTCCGGTCCGTTCTTGACCAAAGACAAATGTTCTGGAGAAAAAACAACACCGCACAGTGTACCTGCTAATTTTATGGGAGAATCCAGTTGTATTCCGTTAAGTGTCGCTATTCTTTTATTTTGTACTGTCAAGGATGCCTGCTGATCCCGTTCACGGGCATAAAAGTCCAGCAGTAAAGACGCTCTTTCTTCACCGAATGCAACCATTTCACTGTCTTTTGCTCCTCTGAACGACCGAGCACCGGTAAACAACCAGCAAGCCTCCAGCAAATTGGTTTTACCCTGACCGTTTTCTCCGTGAAGAATATTAACACCTTCGGAAGGAATCCACTGCCCCCGGTGCAGATTGCGAAACCTATCAAACTCTAATTTATGAATGAGCAAGAATAATTTCCTCGTCTGTCTGCAATATTTTGACGGATTCGCCGCCACGCAATTTTTTTCCTCTTTGGAGACATATTTCCCCGTTCAAAAGAACGCCACCGGATTGAATCAATAATTTTGCCTGACCGCCCGTTTCCACACAGCCATTTACCTTCAGCAGGTCATCCAGACGAATATAGTCATCATTAACAGTAAAATAAGATTGTTTCACAGTCAATTATCCTTTCAGCCGCACAGGCAATACCAAAAACAGGAAGGAATCTCCCTCCTTGGGAAGAATCTTCATTGGCTTCAACTGACCGTTTAATTCTATCCGTACTTCATCGTTCTCGCTATTTTTCAAAGCATCCAGTAAAAATCGGGAATTGAACCCCATTTGTTCATTATTTCCTTCTATCGTTGCCGGAACACTGTCGTTAGCACTTCCTAAAGGAGTCACACAAGAAACAGCAACGGTATTTTCACGGAATTCGCATACAAGCGGTGATTTCAGCCGATCATTGATCACCAAAGAAACACGGTCTACCGCTTCCATAAAGAGACGGGTGTTTACAGTAACTGTGGTCGTGTGGTCCGGTACGATGATCTTATCATATGCCATAAATTCACCGTCCAACAAGCGGGATATCAGCACATAGCCGTCTATTTCCACAATGATATGGCGTCTGCCAACAACCAGTGAACACAGGATATCATCATCTTTTAATAACTTCAGAATTTCCTGCAGTGCCTTTCCGGGAACGACAAAATTGAGACTTTCTTCACAGTCTATCACTTCACTTCTCATCGCCATACGGTAACCGTCGACGCTGACAAGTCTTAATCTGTTCGGAGTGACCTCAAACCGTGTTCCCGTGTAGATGGGACGGGGGTCATTCGGTGCCGCTACTGCAAATATCGTCTGACGGATCATACTCTTTAATACCGGTTGGGAAACGGAAATGCTGATGCCGTCCTCCACCTTCGGAATCTCCGGATAATCAGCAGAAGACATACCGGTGATCGAAAACTCGGTCACATCACTCCGGATGATCGTGTTGAAGCGATCGTCCGTTTGTATTGATATCACATCCCCCGGCATCTTGCGGACGATGTCACCGAATATCCGGGCAGAAATAACGATCTCACCCGGTTCTTTTACAGTTGCTTCTATTGTTGTTGTGATACCAAGCTCCATATCAAATCCGGAAAGAATCAACATTGTCCCCTGCGCCCGTAACAGGATTCCTTCTAATGCCGGGAGTGCGGCTTTTGCGGCAACGGCGTGTTGTACGTTACTGACAGCATCAATTAGTTGTTGTCTGTTGCATTGGATGTTCATTAAATGTCACGATCCTTTCTCATGATAATAAGAAATACCATATATAATCTTAAAATAAAAGCAGTAGTAGTAGAGACTGTGAAAAAGTAGAAAACTGATGCAGTCTCAATAAAAAAGGGAAAAATCGACATTTTTTTATTCACTGCGAACAGTGAATAAAAATTGGAAAAGTGAATGCCGGAAAACATTTCCACCGGGGTGAGAAATAATGGTAGTGAAAAGTTGAAAAAAAGTGAAAAAAGAAGAAATAAATTTGCATAACAATAAGGTATATATATAAAACAATCTCACCTATCTCTTTTAAAAAAAAATCACAGGGTATACAGAAGAACATTTTTATTTTTCACTGATATTTTTTATGATATCCTCTACCAGATTACGGTAACTGCGATCCTTTTCCATTTGTTGTTCCACCTTCTGAATCGCATAAACGATGGTGGAATGATCACGTCCGCCAAATTCCTTTCCGATAGCATCAGTAGGCAGATTTGTAATGTTCCGGACAACATAAGCGGCTGTCTGCCGAGCCTTGGATACCGGGGCGGAACGTCTGCCGGAGCGGATATCCTCCGCCTTGACGCCCATAGTACGGCCGACCTCGTTCAATATACGCTCAACAGTGATCGGAACAGGCTGATTGTCATTACGGATGTCACGGATAGCATTTTGGGCAGCAATCAGATTAGGCTGTTCATTATTGAGCAGATACTGTGCCCGCATCCTCTTAACAACGCCTTCTAATTGGCGGACATTGGTTTTGATTTGGTTAGCGATATATTCTGTCACATCATCCTGCAACGGCATATCCAATGCCTGTGATTTTCTTCTGATAATGGCGATACGGGTCTCCAGATCGGGCGGTTGGATATCTGCCATCTGACCGCCCTCAAAGCGGGAACGTAAACGCTCCTCTAAGGTGGCGATTTCTTTCGGCGGGCGGTCACTGGTAAGGACGATCTGTTTACCACTGGATTGCAGTGCCTCAAAGGTGTGAAAAAATTCCACCTGTGTCTGCTCTTTTCCGCCGATAAACTGAATATCGTCGACTAATAATACATCCGCCTGCCGATATTTATTGTGAAAAATATCGGTATTCTTATTACGCATGTGTTCGATCAGCTCGTTCATCATCGCTTCGCCCTTGGTGTAAAGAATGCGGGAGCGGGGATTATTTTTTTGGATCTCTTTACAAATGGCGCACATCAGGTGCGTCTTTCCCAATCCCGAACCACCGTAAATGAACAGAGGATTATATAGACCTGCCGGTTGACGGGCAACTGCCTGAGATACCGCGTAAGCAAATTTGTTGGACGGTCCGACCACAAAGTTTTCAAATGTATATTCGTCCTCAGTGGAAGGAAAACCGATGATGTCATTCTCATTTTCTTTAATCGGCTGATCTTCGGCAGAATCCTTTGATAAGATGCGAAGGCCGAGCGGGATCCCCAGCACTTGTTTGAGAGCATCCAGCAGATCAGCAGCATACATTTCCTGAATGGTCTTTTTTTGAAATTCCGTATTGACACGAACGATCATCTCACCGTCCTCTATGCCGCACGGCTCAATACATTTGATCCAAATGTCGAATGCAATATTGCTGATGCCGGAATGCTGCATGACCGACAGGACGCTATTCCAAACCTCATTAATCGAATCCATATATGTGCTACTCCTATGTTTAAATTCTTATAAAAAAACATTGTGATCCTGCCAGAACCGATATAACAGACAGAATTCTTCTATATAGCATTATACCATAAAATCTTTTTTTTTCAACGGTTTTCTTTCATAAAAAATAATTTTTGTTGTTTTCGGTCAACTAAAAAAAAGAACAAAAATTGAAACCACAATATATAGTAGATACACAGATAATAAACTACAAGAGCACAAAAATAAATGTAAAGCTTTTTAAAATAACCTTGACAATGAACAGATTTGTGGTATATAATAAATCACTGTTAGACTGTCCGATCATGTGCGGACAGGATACACGTTGAACCGAAAGGAGGAGCAGAGAGATGCTTCGTACTTATCAGCCGAAAAAACGGCATCGTAAAATGGAACACGGATTCAGAAAAAGAATGGCCACTGCTAACGGCCGCAAGGTACTGGCTCGCAGAAGAGCGAAAGGCAGAGCCCGTCTGAGCTACTAAAAGAGGCCACCATCGTGTGGCTTTTTTTATTGTGCCCGAAAAACGGGAAAAGGGGGCAGGCAGATGAGTGCATGGAGCACACTGCGGCTCAACAAAGAGTTTCGCACCTTATATTACCGGGGACGATCTTCGGTCCATCCGGCGCTGGTGACTTATGCGAAAAAAAACAACTGCGGCAAGCCCCGTATCGGTATCACTACCGGGAAGAAATTAGGGAAGGCCGTAGAGCGCTCCCGTTGCCGCCGCCTGATCCGGGAGGCATACCGTCCTTTATACGGGCGAACAGGCAATTACGATTTGGTATTTGTTGCAAGAAGGCGGTTGGTGCACATGAAGAGTACCGAATTGGAACCGATCATGGAGAAGCAATTGCGGGCATTGGATGTGTTGACCGATGACTGAATGGTGGCGTCCCCGCAGTTGGTGTATTGTGTTGGTGCGGTTATATCAGCGGTTCATATCTCCGCATACACCTGCCTGTTGTCGGTTCGTTCCCTCTTGTTCCGCTTACGCCATCGGGGCGTTTCGCCGCTATGGGGCGGTGATCGGCACCGTGATGACGGTATGGCGGTTGCTGCGGTGCAATCCGCTGTTTCCCGGCGGATACGACCCGGTGCCGGAAAAGATCTCCTGGCCCGGAAAACGGAAGAGGAAAGACGGCGACAAGTGATCCGGGCGATTTGATTTGTGAAAAACACGGAAGGAGGCACTACTGCCTTGATGAAGATATTCGGTCTGTTTGCACCCCCACTGGGATATTTGTTGCATTGGATCTACCAGTTGCTGCCCAGTTATTTTGTGGCGATCTTTCTGTTCACCTTTTTGGTGCGTTTGATCCTGTTCCCCCTGTCTATCAAGACACAGAAGAACACGGCGGAACGGGCAAAACTTGCCCCCCGGTTGGAACGGCTGCAGAAAAAATATGCCAATGACCGGCAAAAGATGCAGCAAAAACAGCAGGAACTGTACGAAAAAGAGGGCGTGAGCATGACCGGGGGCTGTCTGCCTCTGCTCGTGCAGATGCTGGTGCTGTTCAGCATCATCGCCGTGATCTACAAGCCGCTCACCTATGTTCAGCGTATGGATGCGGCTACGATCAACACCTGCGTGACGGCGGTACAGGAGCAGTTGGAATCCGACGGCAAGCTGGACAAGAAACTGGCAAGCGGTTTCGGAGAGAGCTCCTATTATCGGGAACTGTATCTGTTGCAATACAGTGGTACATACAGAGAGGATATTACGGCAAAACTGATAGAAGAAGGGAAAAAACCCGATGAGGCGGCGGCTGTCCTCGAAACACTGGAAAGCACGCAAAAGGATTTCACCGTCTTCGGTGTTTCTCTGCTGGATATGCCCAACAAGGACGGCATCAAGCCGAACTGGCTGTGGCTCATCGCTATCGC
This sequence comes from Acutalibacteraceae bacterium, assembly GCA_045597885.1. Lineage (GTDB taxonomy): Bacteria > Bacillota > Clostridia > Oscillospirales > Acutalibacteraceae > UBA5905. Next base: position 6,328 of record JAZLKY010000268.1, read on the forward strand.
TTCCGGCGTGGCGGCGCTGCTGTCCTCTCTGCTGTCGATGAAATATTCCAAGGCGACCATGACGGAAGAACAGCAAAAAATGGGCGGTTGTTCAAGCAACGCCATGATGTACACCATGCCGGTGTTTTCGCTGATCATTTCGTTCACCGTTCCCGGCGGTGTGGCGCTCTACTGGGTGTTCTCCAACCTGCTTGCCATGGTGCAGACGGTCGTACTCAACCAAATGTATAATCCCGCCAAGATCCGGGCGCAGGCAGAGGTAGAATATGCCGAGCGCCGCCGCAAGAAGGCGGAGGATAAAGCCCGACTGAAAGCGGCACGTCTGGAAGAGCAGGCGGCATGGCAACGGGAAGAAAATGAAAAGCGTCTTGCCAAAGAGGGAAAAGGCAAACCGAAAAAGGAAAAAACCGAGGATGGACCGGCAAACGAACCGGAAGATGCCCCGGAAGATAATACCGACACGCCCGTACAGGAGTGAACGGGTCAGATCGGGCAGAAAGGACTGGATCGAAATGGAAAAAGAGTTGATCAAACAGGCGGCAACCGAAGAAGAAGCCAAAGCATTGATCGCCGCAGAATTTGGTGTGGAAGAAGACAAGATCTGCTTCGAAGTCCTGCAACCGGCAGGCAAGAAGGTGTTGGGCTTGTTCGGCGGCAGCGAAGCCAAGGTGAAAGGCGTTTTGACCGTTGAAGAGGAGGAAACAGCCAAGCCGGAGACGGTAGAAAACAAGAGCAAAGCCGCCGATATGGCGAAGGCATATTTGGAGGATATCATCCGGGCGATGGGAGTTTCCGATTTCACCTGTACGGCAAAAGAGACCGAAAACGGTTGTATGCTGTCCCTTGACGGTGAAAAGTTAGGATTTATTATCGGACACCGGGGAGATACGCTGGACGCTTTGCAGTATCTGACCGGATTGGTCGCTAACCGTGCGGATAACGCTTATTGCCGGGTGACACTGGATATCGGCAATTATCGAGAAAAGAGAGAACAGACTTTGATCGCTCTCGCCAACCGCATCGGCAAACAGACCGCCCGCACCGGTCGGCGGCATTCGCTGGAGCCGATGAATCCCTACGAACGGCGTGTGATCCACACGGCGATCCAGTCGATGGAGGGGGTAACTTCATGGAGTGTCGGAACCGAACCGAATCGCCATGTGGTGATCGGGCTCTCTGACGATCCGAATAAAAATCGGGAAGACGACGGGCAGGAGAACCGGCGGAATGGGCGCAGCCGTAACCGCCAAAACAATCGCCGTGGAGATCGCCGGGACAATAACCGGGGAGAGCGGCGGGAGCATGAGATCGTGGCACCGGAACGCCCGGTCCGGGAATTTATTTCCCGGAGCAATCCCCTGCCGATGGCAGACGGAGCAACGCCTCCCGCCCGCACGGAATCGGAAAAGGAAACCAGCGCATCGCTGTACGGACGTATTGATCTATAAAAAGGGCAAAAAAGCATCGCGTTTTTCATGCCCTATCCAAACACATTTGAGGGGCTGTTTAAAAACAAGTGTTTTTCAACAGCCCCCTTTTTGTCAGAGAAAGGAGTCTTCTCCGTGAAAAAATGGATACGGATCGTTCTGATCGTTATCTTTGCTGCCGTTTTTGCTTTTTCCGGCGTGCAGTTGGTACGGATCCTCACCCGTTATGAGGGGGACAAAAAAGAATATGCCGATATCCAAGACAGTTTCGTGATCACTGAACCGGTCGCTCCGACACAGTCGGACGGAAAAGAAGAAGAGAAAAAAGAGCCGGTCGAGATGAAAATCAACTTCGACGCTCTTCTCAAGCGCAATGCGGAAGTGGTCGGCTGGCTGTATAACCCCGGCACCCCCATCAACTATCCCGTAGTGCAGGGCGGCGACAACAACTTTTATTTATCCCACTCGCTGGATAAAAACTATCTCTATGCCGGTACGCTGTTGGCGGATTATCGGTGCGCCCCCTTCGGAGAAGGGGAAAACTATATGATCCACGGACACAGCATGAAAAACGGTACGATGTTCGGCACACTGCTGCGGTACAAGAAGCAGGCGTATTATGACGAACACCCGGTGCTGTACTTCCTGACACCCGACGGCAACTATAAGCTGGAAGCGTTTGCCGGATATGTCGTTCAGTTTGATGACGAGATCTATTCCATCGGATTTGCCGATCAGGATGCCTACGGAACATTTTTAAAGAATGCCGTCAAAAAATCCCGTTTCAAATCGCAGGTGGAGGTAACAGCAGAGGACAGGATCGTCACCCTGTCGACCTGTTCCTACGAAAACGATAAGGCACGGTTCGTGCTGTTGTGCAAGGTGTCCCCCACCGACACCGTATATCAATATCAATAAAAAGCCAAAACCGGGCTGTGAAAAACGAAAGTTTCTCACAGCCCGGTTTGGTTATAGATCAAATTTTTCGGCAAAATGCGGGAAATACGGCACGACCTCAAAACGGCGGTCGAACAGTTTCCCGAACCAATTGATCAGATGGCTGTTGACCAGCACAATGATCAGTGTGCCGATCCCGATCCCCACCACTTTTCCGAAAAAAACAAGCGTCATGATCAGTCCGACAGAAAAAATACAGATATCGAAAATCATTTTTGTCCGATGACGATCCAATTTGAAGTGTTTGCTGATGGCTTTGACAAAGAAGTCGCATACCTGCGGACAAAGATAGGTGCGAAATACCAACGACACCGAAAATGATGTCAGCACAACGCTGCAAAGGAACAACGGGATCCTTGCCCCCATTGCCACACTGCCCGGTGCGGTCACCGACGGATTGAACAGTGGAATGATCCATCGCCAAAAATCCAGTACCGCCCCATAGAACAGACAGGTCACAAACGAAAAGAAATAGGACAGCCGTATCCGTTTCATCAACAGGCACACGGACAGAAACAGGACGCCCTGCAACACATACTCGCATTGACCGAAGGTGAGAAATTTCAGCTTCTGTGACAAAATGTAGGCAGGGGCTACAATCATCGACAGCCCCATATCGGCGCAGGATGCCATTGCCACGGCGAACGAAAGAATGAGAACGGACAGGATATAGACGGTCTCGCTGTGAATACGGAACTTTTTCTTCGGCACGGCCACCGTCCCTTTCGGTCATTTTCTCCCGGTGAGAAATGACCATCTTCCATTATACACCCTTGCGGTGAAAAAGCAACCGGTTTATACCGTCATTTCGGCATGGATCAGCTGACAGTAGTTATATTCGCCCTCCTGATAGGTGTCGAATGTGCCCGTCACGGTGATATCCGTGCCGAGTGCCGGATAGTCATCGGGATAGGTGCGCTGTTCATCCAGTATGAATTCCAGTCCCTGTGAACAGCAGGCGGTGGCATCCGCAATGATGCAGGCATAGTACACTTTTTTGGTGTTCGGATCTTCGTAGACGGAAAATGCCCCTTTCATTTTGACGGTTTTTCCGATGTATTCTGCCGGTTTGCTCATCATGGCGTATACTTCGGAGTAAACCATGGTACTGCTGAGTTTGGTCAGATCGACATCAATAGCCGATCCTTTTGCCGGAGCGGAAACGGCGGGATCGCTTCCCGCCGGACTGTTCCCGGCGGGTGCGTTCCCGCACCCGGTCAGCACTGTCAGCAGGAACAGCGACAGCGCAGCAATGAGGGCGGCGGATCTTTTCATTTGGAAAACACTCCTTTCAGTGAAAACAGGACGAATGCGGCGATATCCACCGCAACGATGGTAGAACCGACCGGTGTCCCCGCCAAAATGGCGATGAGGATGCCGGCGGCGGAACAGCACACCGACAGCACCGCCGAACAGACGGTGACCGAGCGAAAACTTTTGAACACTCGCATGGCGGACAGTGCCGGGAAGATCACCAGTGCCGAGATCAGCAGAGAACCGACCAGATTCATTGCCAGTACGATGATCACGGCGATGATGACAGCCAACAGCAGTTCATACCGTCCCGTTTTCATCCCGGTGGCTTTGGCAAAGTTTTCGTCGAATGTGATGCAGAAAAACTTGTGATAGAACAGTACGAACAGGGCGACCGTCAGCACCGACAGCCCGATGCACAGCCATACCTGAGTTTTGCTCAATGTGAGGATCGAGGTGGAACCGAACAGGGTGGAACAGACATCCCCCGACAGGTTGGATGATTTGGAAAAAATGTTCATCAGCAGATAGCCGACCGCCAGCGCACCGACCGAGATCATGGCGACGGCGGCATCTCCTTTGATGCGGGTGTTCTGCCCGGTACGCAGGAGCAGGACGGCACAGATCACCGTGACCGGCAGTACCAACAGCATATCGTTGGTCAACCCCAACACCCCGGCGATCGCCATCGCCCCGAATGCGACATGGGACAGTCCGTCCCCGATGAATGAAAAGCGTTTGAGCACCAGTGTCACTCCGAGCAACGAGGAACACAGCGAGATCAACACGCCGACGATCAATGCATAGCGCACGAACGGATAGGTGAAATACAGTGCCAGTTTTTCGAACAGCATCACTGCCCCCCTCCTTCCTGCATACTGCGGGCGAGCGATGAAGCAAGATATGCCGCCTTTTCTCCGAAAAATACCGTTTTTCCGACGTGCAGGATGTGGGTGGCATAGGTGAAAGCGGCGCCCAGATCGTGGGAGATCATGATCACCGTGATCCCCTCCCGGTGCAGGGTGTCGATCAGATGATACAGATCGGCAGTGACCTTCGGGTCCAGTCCGGCGGCCGGCTCATCCAACAGCAGGAGCTTCCCGGTGGCACACAGTGCCCGTGCCAACAGCACCCGCTGCTGCTGACCGCCGGACAGTTCCCGGTAACAGCGGTTTTTGAGAGCCGTGATGCCCATGCGTTCCATGTTGGATGCCGCCAGTTGTTTCTGCTTCCGGGAATAAAAGGGGCGCACACCGCTCTTTCCCTGACAGCCGGACAGAACGATCTCCGCCACGGTGGCGGGAAAATCCTTTTGCACCACAGTCTGCTGCGGCAGATAACCGACCTCTGCCGATTGCAGTCCGTCCCCCGTCCTGATCTGCCCGCCCAAAGGGGGCTGCAATCCGAGCAGGGTGCGCATCAGCGTGGATTTGCCGGAGCCGTTTTCCCCGATGATACACAGATAGTCCCCTTTGTTGACGGTAAAATTGAGGTCGTGAATGATCTCTTTCCCCTCATAGCCAAGGCAAAGATGTTTGACTGTCAGATATACCATCCGTCTCACCCTCCGATACTTTCCGTTAACACCGACAGGTTCTTTTCCATGACGGACAGATAGGTCGTTCCCGCCTTGACATCCTGCAGAGTGGTGGATTGCATGGAATCCATCGAGCGGATAGCGGCATTTTTTCCTTTGGTCGCCGCTATGACGGTTTCGGCAATTCTTTGATCGCTTCCCTCTAATGTCAGTACAGTGGTCAGTCCCAGTTCATCCACCTTGTCAGCCAAAAATGTGACCGTTTCAAAACTTGCTTCGCTCTCTGCGGAACATCCGGCAAAGGCGGCATAATAGGTCAGCCCGTAATCGTCTGTCATATAACGGAACGGGAACCGGTCACCGAACAACACTGTTTTTACCGGGGCGTTGTCTACCGCCGTTTGGTAACGGTCGTCCAGAGCGTTCATTTTTTTGGTATAGGCGGAAACATTGGCGGAATATACGGCGGCATTGTCGGTGTCGATTTTTCCGAGTGCATCGCCGATGGCTTTGACGAGAACGGCGGCGTTTTTCAGAGAAAGCCAAACGTGTTCATCGAATTCGGTTTCTTCTTCGTGATCTTCTTCGTGATCACGCTCCTCGGCTTCCATACCTTCTTTGATCTCCTCCTCTTTGACGGCATTGCCGAGCGCATCGAGCAGGTTGATCACCACCATATCCTTGTTGGTCGCTTCTTTGAGTGCATCCGCCACCCATTCATCGGACTCGCCGCCGACATAGACGAAAAGATCACAGCTTGAGATTTTGATGATGTCGTCCGCAGTGGGCTGATAACTGTGCAGGTCCACGCCGTTGTCGAGCAGCAGGGTGACATCCGTCTGTTCCGCTTTATCTCCGAGGATCTGCATCACCCAGTCGTATTCCGGGAAGATGGTTGTCACCACCGACAGGTTCTTTTCTTTTGCCGGAGCAGTTGTGCCGCAACCGGCAAGCAGTGCGGTCAAAACCGCCACGCAAATCAATACAGAAAGTAATCTTTTCATAAAAATAAACTCCTTGTTGTTGAAAATGAATAAAAAAAGAGCAGAGAAATACAGGGAGAGACGATGAGCCTCTTGTATTCCGCTGCTTTTTAATCAGACAGTTTCACTTTCAGCAAAACGGGAGTAACGAGAACACAACGGGAACGACCGCCGGAAACCGTACACCGCACCCACCGCAGAAAGACGGTGACAACGACCGTCAAACCGACGGTGACACCTGTCAGTTTCCATATCGCTTGACACAGATCGAGCCGACAACAGACCGGGCAATCCTCGCCGGCGCAGTTGTGATCGGACTGTATCACGATGAATCCGACGGAAAAGAGCAAAACGATCCCCAGAGCCACCGCCAGTAAACCGGCAAATCTCCGGGAGCGTTTTGTCATCTCTTGTTCCTCGCTTTCATTTTTCGGTTTTCCCGCCGATCATTCTTCGATCAATGTTTTGCCGCCCATGTAGGGCTGTAATGCCTGCGGGATGCGGACACTGTACTTTTCGCCATCAAACTGCAAATTGTTCTCCAGCAGAGCAATAAGCATCCGGGGCGGTGCCACCACGGTGTTGTTGAGGGTATGTGCCAGATATTTGTTTCCGTCTGCGCCCTTGACACGGATGCCAAGCCGCCGTGCCTGTGCATCGCCTAAATTGGAGCAGGAGCATACTTCGAAGTATTTTCCCTGTTTGGGTGACCATGCCTCGACATCATAGGATTTTACTTTCAGATCCGCCAGATCGCCGGAACAGCATTCCAGTGTCCGCACGGGGATATCCAGTGAGCGGAACAGATCAACGCTGTAGCGCCACATTTTGTTGAACCAGTCCATGCTCTCCTCCGGCTTGCAGATGACGATCATTTCCTGCTTCTCAAACTGATGGATACGGTAGATGCCCCGCTCCTCAATACCGTGTGCGCCCTTTTCTTTCCGGAAACAGGGAGAATAACTGGTCAGCGTCAACGGCAGTTGTTCTTCCGGGGTGATGGTGTCGATAAACTTACCGATCATGCTGTGCTCGCTGGTGCCGATCAGGTACAGGTCTTCGCCCTCGATCTTGTACATCATGGCATCCATTTCTTCAAATGACATGACACCGGTGACCACATTGGAACGGATCATGAACGGCGGGATGCAATAGGTGAACCCCTTGTCGATCATAAAGTCTCTGGCATAGGACAGCACCGCACTGTGCAGACGGGCAATGTCCCCCATCAGATAATAGAAGCCCTCGCCCGCCACCTTGCCGGCGGCAGCTTTGTCTATGCCGTTGAACTTTGCCATGATGTCGGTGTGGTAGGGGATCTCAAAATCCGGGTGTGTCTGTTCCCCGAACTGTTCAACTTCGACGTTTTCCTCATCATCTTTGCCGATAGGGACAGAAGGGTCGATCATATTAGGGATCTTCATCATGGCTTCTTTCAGCTCCTGCGCCAATTCGGATTCCAGTGTTTCCAATTGCGCCAGCTCTGCCGCCTGTTCCGCCACCAGCTTTTTCTTTTCTTCGGCTTCTGCCCGCAGTCCTTTGCCCATCAGCGCACCGATCTCTTTGCTGACTTTGTTGCGGTTGGCACGCAGCTCGTTGGCACGGGTATTGACATCCCGCTTGCGGCTGTCAAGATCAATGACCAAGTCGACCAACGGAAGCTTGCTGTCCTTGAATTTCTTATGAATATTCTCTTTGACCAACACCGGATTTTCCCGGACAAATCGGATATCTAACATGACCATTCCTCCTGTGGCTGTTTATACCCTACCAGTATACTACTGGTGTTTCCATTTTTCAAGGTTTTTAAACGAATTCTGTTTTTCTCGTATATATTTTATATTGTGTGCCGTTATTCAGACACAGGCTTTACCAATACGGTCGGTTTTTCTCCCGCCATGATCTGTCGGGCATTTTCGACAAAGTCCGCCGCCGTCAGATCCCGTTGCCGTGTGATGATCGGGGTGTTGCCGAAATTCACCTCGTACAGCCATGAACCGTTGTATCCCACTTCCCGCAGGGCGGTGACCAGTGCCTGCCAGTCCACATCGCCCTCGCCCGGCAGCAGGTGGCGCTCGTTGACAAAATCATAGTCCGACACATGGAGCGACACGATCCGATCGCCTACCGTCCGCACAAATGCCGTCGGGTCCTCGGTGAGCAGATGGTTGGTGTCAAAGCACACTGCCAGCCGGTCATCGTCCTTGATCAGCCGCAGTATCTCGGCACTGTCCCGTCCCAGACAGGTGCGAGGCAGGTCTTCTACCAGTATTCTGCCGCCGTATTCCGCCGTCACGGAATATCCTTTGTTGCTATGATATCTGTTGTGCAGACATTTGTCAAGACGGTTTGACCGATGGACACAGGGGCGTTTACCGTTGCCTGCCGGATCGCCGCCATGCAGTCAAAAATGCATTCCTTCGGAATGGGTGCCGCCGTTTTTACGCTGACGGCGGTGTCCTCACGGTTGGCAACACGGATGACCGCCGTGACGGTACGCATCGGGTGGGTGCATTCTTCTCTGCCGTAGGTCTCTCCTTTCGGGCAGGTGTTGCCTGTTACGGTGGCGGGATCGGTGTCCGTGTCCACCGTCAGGGTACAGCCACGGGGGCAGATGATGCAGGTCAATGTTTTTTTCACTTTATTTCCTCCAGAGATACGGTGATCGGTGCAGTCAGACGTTCTGTTTTTTCAGCTCGTACCGTGAGTTTTTCCATCTCGCCGGGTGCGGCTTTGATCCGCACGGCGGTTGCCAGTACCGTATCGCCGCTTTTGACGGTGAAGCGCACCTTCCCGTACGGTTTGTCGACACGCAGGAACAGCGAGATGTCTTCTCCCCGTCCGACCGAGACGTGTTGCGGCAGGACATAACGCACGCCGTTCCCGGCGACCGTTTCCACCGAATCATACTGTCCGAGTGTACCCTGCACATATTTTGCCGCACCGATGCCCGCCAGCTCCGCCTCGTCCGAAACATAATCCACCAGATCGTGCACCTGCAACACATTGCCGCAGGCAAAAATACCCGGTGTTTCCGTTTGCCGGTATTCATCGACTGCCGCACCGTTTGTGATGCTGTTGACGGTGATCCCGGCAGAGCGTGTCAGTTCGTTTTCGGGGATCAGTCCGCAGGACAGCAACAGCGTGTCACAGGGGATGAACCGTCCGGTGCTTTCGATCGGCTGACGGTTTTCGTCCACCTGTGCGACCGTCACCCCTTCGATACGCTCTTTTCCGTGGATCTCGGCAACGGTGGTGGAAAGGTACAGGGGGATATCAAAGTCCTGCAGGCACTGGACGATATTTCTTGTCAGACCGCCGGAATAGGGCATGATCTCACAGACGGCTTCGACCTTTGCGCCTTGCAGGGACAGCCTCCTTGCCATGATCAGCCCGATGTCGCCCGAACCTAAAATGACTACCCGTTTCCCAATGGTATACCCCATGCAGTTGATCAGTTTCTGCGCTGTTCCGGCGCTGTAGATCCCGGCAGGGCGGGTGCCCGGAATGCTCAGTGCGCCACGGGGACGCTCCCGGCATCCCATCGCCAAAACAATGGCTTTTGCCTTGATCTCCATGATGCCGTCCGTGTTCTGTGCGGTGACGGTGCGGTTTTTGGAGATGGCGGTCACGGCGGTATTGCACCGGACGGTGATGCCCCGCTCTTTCACCTGAGCGGCATATACCGCCGCATATTCGGGACCGGTCAGTTCCCGTCCCAGCTTGTGAAGCCCGAATCCGTTGTGGATGCA
>JAZLKY010000269.1:0-6265 GCA_045597885.1 Acutalibacteraceae bacterium
ATGCCGGTACGCTGGCGGTAGGAGCGTTGTTGGCGGCTGCGGTGACGCTGGCAGTGATCCGATTGATCCACAGCAGGAAACAGGGCGGCTGTTCCGGCAGTTGTTCCGGCTGTGCTATGCAGGGGGAATGTCAGACTGCCGATAAATCACAAACCAAATGATGGGTGTGAAAAACGGTACGGTGTGGGCATCTTCCCCTACGGCTGTTTTTGCAAAATATGCGGTATGCTTGGCGGCGAGAGATAAACCCCAATGTCATTAACTTAAGATGGATAATGGGAAATTACCTGATTTATTGCGTGTGAAATGCTTGTTTTATCGTAAAAACAAAGAGCGGTGTCATTGCGAACCAGTGTTCACACTGGTGACGCAATCCACTCTTAAGATCAATGCGAATGCATCGATACCAGTTCGCCGCGAAGCGGCGTTTAGGATGGATTGCCACACCGTCCTGCGGGACGGTGCGCAAGGACACCGCCATAGGCTCGGCGGTTATCGGGGGTGCGGTTCACGCAATTTCTTTTGCGGGTATATTCGGCGGGCGAACACTGTGTTCGCCCCTACGGGTGATTTCAATTTGTTTGGCGGTATGTTCGGTGGCGGCAGCAAGCGGCCGCCGGATTGCTTTAATTAAATTTCGGTTTACGGTAAATTTTCGATTATCTAACAGCTAATACGGTGCGACGATAAAGTTATGAGTTAACAACTATGAGTGATGAGTTAAAATGTATCCACCCGCTCTTCTACTCCTTTTTATAATTATTTTTGACGGTTGTGGGGTTTATTGACAGTCTGGTTTCAGAAATGTTCTTAAATAACCTTCAAAAGGCGCAATTGCTCATCTCTCAAGCAAATTCTCATTTATCTAATTCTGCAAAACCGGCCATGTCATTTTGCTTTTCTGTAGATCGGACCCTCTTCTCCGCTCCTGCCGGTCGGTTCAAATCCCGAATTTTCCAGCACTCTTACAGAAGCGATATTGTCCTTGTCCACCTCGGCAGTCACGCAGTTGATTTTATTCTGTTGCAAAGCCCATGAAACTGTAGCCGTTACCGCCTCTGTCGCATAGCCGCAACCCCGGAAATTTTCGGCAATGCCATAGCCGATTTCTGTTGATCCTGACTCATCAATACCCTTAAAGCACAGTTCTCCTATGTGAGTTCCGTCTTTTAATTCTATTATCCAAATCGCATACCATTCCCACTGATCCGGATGCGCAAGAGCACCGTTCAGCATTTGGGTGTACGCCACCTTCAGAATGTCAACAGACTGCGCCGCAATAAATGTTTCCATCTGTTCTTCGGAAGCTGTGTATATTTTCAAGCGTTTCGTTTCTATCATGTTTTCTTTACCCCGTTTCTTTTTTCGGTTTAGCAAATTAAAATTTTTATATTCAATGATACGGGGGCTGCAGCAAAACGAAAATTGCTACAGCCCCTTTTAGGGGATAGGAAAAATGTTCGGAATGAACGAACCGAGCCGAAACCGTTGCCAAAACAATGGCTTCGATTTTTAACATCCCCCTATTCGCTTAGATCAGTTGTCCGGGAAGTTTCAGTTTCGCTTTTTCGGGGAATGTTGCTTCATAAGCAGCATACTCCTCAGGGTTTTCGTCACAGACAAAATATCCTCTTGGTGTAGCGTACTCTCCGGTGATTCCGTCAAGATACCCAGGAATCAGTTCTTTGCACAGAAAAAAGGATGCATCTTCTCCTTCCGGCAGTCCGTGATACCGCACGCTGTACTCGCTTGCATAAGTGAATCCGCTCTTTCCGTAGAACAGAATGTTTCCTTCAAAGCAGACTGCACCGCACCCAAGTTCCTTGGCTTTCTCAAGCGAGTAGTCAAGGAGAGCCTTTCCGTATCCTTGCCGTTTCAGCGCCGGTGCAATACATATCGGCCCCATTGTCATGATGGGAATATCTCTGCCGTCATCTGCTTTGATCACAGTTCTGACAAAGATATTCTGACCAATGATCCTTCCGTCCTTTTCCATCACGAAATCAAGTTCCGGCACAAAGTCTTTATCCTCTCTCAGGCATTTCAGCACATAATGCTCCAGGCATCCCGGACGATACACATTCCAAAAGCTCTCTCTTACGAGGTTTTCTACCTCACGATAGTCTTCCTTCTTCTCTAAACGAATCGTATAGCCATTTTTATTCATTGATTTATCCTCCTGATGATTGTTGACTGCAATACTGGGAGGTTGTGTTTGATTGTATTCGCAACCTCCCGGTTACGCTACAATCTCCGGTGTGTTGTACTTGATCAAAAAGCACTCTCCTATAAAAAATATTTATTCAAACAGCCTTGTGCTGTTTAAACCTAATTTAGTACGGGTGTTGCTTGACCCGGTCGAGATAATCAACCGACAAAGTTTCTCCGCAAGAAGTATCAGTTGCCCCCTTTTTCTTCAGTTCATCTTCGGTAACACCGTCCGGCAAAAGCGCCGAATAAGCCACAGCCGACGGCGCTCGGGTCGGCTATAACATCGGCGTTCCTACTTCGATCAGGTTTCCGTCCGGATCATAGAAGCGCATCACTTTCTGTCCCCAACTATGCGTCATGGGCAGGTTGACAAACTCCGTTTCCGGGTAAAGTGTTTTCAGTCTTTCATAAAATGCATCAAGGTTTTCTTCCTCAAAATACAACTCGCAGGCGTTGTTTTGCGGAAGAATGTCTTTGCCTAAAAATGTGCGCCAATATTTTTCTTCCTGCAAAACAAGTCCGCCCGACAGGATCATGTTGCCGTCATGATCAACGAGCCTTTCAAGACCGAAGAGGTCATGATAATATTTCTCCGCTTTTTTGATATCCTTGACAACGATCAAAAATCCGCTTAATTTCATTCTGTTTTCCTTTCTTTTCGGTTAACCACTTCTTTGATCGCCGTTGCCGTTGCGGCGATACACACCGATGTCGCTCCGAATCTTACATCTGTTATACAAACCGATAGCGGCAGAAGAAACAGCAACCCCCCCGTGAGTTTATTCCCGAACGAATGCTCGATCAAGAACCTGTGCGCATTCTTACTTGTGATCAGAATACCCGTAATCTTTGCCGCCGCAACGATCCCCGTCCATATCCATATCCAAAGAGGCACAGACAAAAGAGGCAGTATTTTCACGGCATAGACCAAAGCAAAAATCATATCCGCCACGCTGTCAAGCATCGCGCCCTTTTCGCTTGCGGTGTGCAGTTTTCGTGCGACAAAGCCGTCCAGCACGTCGGTCACGCCGCACAGCAAATAGAATGCCGTAAAAAGGACGGTATTCGGAGAAAAGACAAGCAAAAGAAACGAAAACAGTATTCGGCTGACGGTGATACCGTTGGCGATCACGGCGTTTGTTGCTTCCACCGTTTCAGCGTCGGGAACAGTTTTTGGCAATATGCTTTCATTTCTTCGTTTTTATGTTCGTAGGTTGCGTTCATTGCTTTTTCCTCCTATGCTCTCCATACATTTTTGGCGATTTCCCGCTGGGCACCCTGATATAAACCGATGCCGGTAAAAATTTTTTCAAAGCCGCATTTTCTCATGACGGACAGCGATGCCTTGTTTTCGGCTAAACTGATCCCGTATATTTCGCTGATATGTACCTCTTGTGCGATCACCGGGAGAAACGCCTTTACCGCTTCGGTGGCATATCCGTTTCCCGTGTATTTCTTGGCGATGTGATAGCCGATCTCCCACATGCCGTCGTCAATGGGGCACAGTTGAACATACCCGATGTTATCCTGTGTTTTCTTTACGATGATCGGATACACGAACGGACCGTCGGCAGTGCCGTATTGTGCTATCAGAAACCGCAATGTTTCTTCCGCTTCTTCTGTAGTTTCCCACACCTCATCCGGGACAAATCTTCTGTTGTCTTCATCCAGTGAATTGTCCCGGACCGCCTGCGCCATATCCAAGGTAAATTCGGTTATCACAAGTCTTTTCGTTTTGATATTCACGTAAAAATGCACCTGCCTGACAAAGCCCGGACTTGCCGTTTTATTTTATTTTGATGTATATACCGACGAGACAGGAATAAGGCTTGATGTGTGTATCAAAAAAGCATTGATCGCCAACGGCATACTCATTCCCGGTATTCAGCCAATCGTTCCAAGCCGCATCAAAACATTCCATTTCCCAAGTTTCGACCGACCGGATCCTTTCGGCGTTGCCGATGGTCTCTTTCCATACTTTTGGGCTCTTAAACATATAGGCGTCATGTCCCAACCATTCGGCAAGAAGTTTTTCCTCGTAACCGGCGTAGGCATCCTTTATACCCGGAACACCTATGAGCACCGTTGCACCGTCTTTGAGCAACGGAAGAATCTTTTCGGCAAAAAAACTGTTCTTTGTTCCGAAATAGTGGTAGGCATCTACACTGATAAGTGCCCGAAACAGGTTTTTTTCAAAATGTAATTCATTCGCATCTTCACAAAACGGAATGACCTCATTTTCAACACCCCATTCCGAAAAACGCCTTTGATTTTCTTTTGCTGGGATCCAAAGGTCGCTTGCATATACTTTTGCGCCTGTTTCTTTGGCAAGAAGAAAGCTGGTAAGTCCTTTCCCGCACCCCAAATCAAGTGCAATATCCGTTTCGGTGAAACTGATCGGATGCTTTTCGAGCAGTTCGCTCAAAATTCTTGCACTATTAGGACCCATCAGTATTTCCGATGTCATATATTTTTTATAAGCTGCGATATTCATTGCTTGTTCGCCACCCGTTTTTCATACCAACCGAATATATCTGCGCAAATTCCCGTTTGCCGTTACCAATCAATGTTAACTTCATACCTGTCATCAATAAGTATGTAATCCAACTCATATTCCTTTGCAAGTTTCAAAAACTTTGCATTTTCTTCCAATACACTTTCTAAAGTACAGTCTTCATCATCCAAACGCTTTTCGATAATATTCGCATATTTCTTGATTGCGGCAAAGTGATTTCGGATATAGTTTTCACTCATGACAAGACAAAAATATCTGATAGCATTCAGATATTCCCGCTCAAAATCCTTTTGCCAGTCAAAAGGAACATAGCATCCCTCTACTATAAGGTTTTGGTTATTTTCAATCGCCGTTTTTATCATTTCCCGCACGATCGGCCACAAATAATCGGTCAATTTATCATCGTCCATCGGCGTAAGGGCTGTGTTGCCACTGCGGATCAGCCCCATTTTCAGATGGTCTATCGACAGATACGGATACTTGCATTTTTCGAGCAACCGTTGCGCCAGAGCAGTTTTTCCCGTGTGGGATGCTCCCGTAATGATAACGATCATCTTATATCCTCATCCTCGGTAAGATCAAGTGTCTTTGCCCCTTCTTTTTTATCATAATAAACACAGGCTTGCTTGTCAATGCTTTTTGTAAAACAGGTTCTTTCCATAAAACCGTGTTTATTGGCCAAACCCGCAAGCATTCAAAAATCGGGCAGGCGTGGCAATCCATCCTAAACGCCGCCGGGCGGCGGGAGACAAGCCCGTTCCCTACGGAGTCGCCGTGGGTTTGCGATTCACTCGGCGGGCGAACACTGTTCGCCCCTACTATACTATAACATCTAAAACTTTATGCTTGGATATAGATGTTTAAGTTTAATTCTCGCATCGGAATTTGAGAAATGCCAAGAAACACCTTTTTGTTTTGTATTACGGGTTAAGTACCATTCGCACTAGTTTAGAATTAAGGTCGTAAACTGACGGTATTCTAACACCTAAAGGCACTGTACGGTAAGAGCAGAAAGTTCTATTTCGGCAATATCAAGCCAAGAACCGTGTTTTGGAGTGTAGTGTATCTCTAATTTTTGTGAAAGTCTAAATGCTTCTTCCGGCGAAAAGGCTTTGTAAAAAGATGAAAGTGCATGAGTGTTAAGATTATCCATAACCAACACGATTTTTTCGGCATCAGGATAGGCCTCTTCAATGAGCCATTTCAACTGGTTTGCCCAATCGACTGCCGTTCTGCTCGGCAAAGCGTGAGCTTCACGCCATTGACCAAGGGGCTCGGTAAACATAAATATTGAGCAAGAACCCTTGCGGACATATTCAGAATCGTATTTTACCGAATGATTGTTTTCACTCATTTTAATCGGTTCTAAATATTCATCTAAAAGTTGAAACGGTTTCTCATCCATACAAATTACCGGTATATTTTCATTAAAAGGTCTTGAATATACCTCCAATACATCTTCCATATGGGCAACAAACTCTGCATTTTGTTTTGGAGGTATACACCACATCTTTTTTAGGTGAGGCTTATATTTCGTTT
>JAZLKY010000270.1:0-1456 GCA_045597885.1 Acutalibacteraceae bacterium
AAACGATCGGCTGTAAGGTGCTGTTTTCTTTCATTAATTCCCGATAACGTTCCGGACTTTGTAATATAGCGGGATCGCACAGATGCTGTTGGATCTCCTCATGACGGCGTAGGATCTCCGCCCATTGTTCTGTCATATCCATGTTCACGGCTTTCGTTTCCTTTCGTTACGGATTGGTGGCTGATCCTGCGGAGCAGAATCACTGCTGTTCAAAACAGCAAAAGCCATAAAAAACTGTTTGAAAGATCAATCTTTCAAACCCGTCACTGTCAAAGCAGAAGGAAACTACACCGGGTGTTCCACCTTACGGATATTCTTTTCCGCCTTATGCCGGGGCAGCATCATTTCGTGACCGCAAACCGCACAACGCAGGCGAAAATCCATGCCAATACGCAATACCTCAAACCGTTTTCCCCCACAGGGATGGTTTTTTTTCATTTCGATAATATCGCCCACCCGAATGTCCACCAACGATGCCCCCTTCCTATTACATTCCATTTTAATATAGCATATTTTTACGGTCGTTGCAACCATTATACGGGAATTTTTTGCATATTTGCCGGCGGACCGGTCATAATAGAAGCGTGGATGAAAGCCAATCTTTTATCCAACAACAGAGAAGGAGGCCATCCGTATGGAAGCCAATAACCGTCAGAAGAACAGTCAGCAGAACCAGGAGCAGCAAAAAAAGAATCAGCAGGAGCAAAATGCCGAAAATCGGCAGAATGCTAACGAACAGCAGAATTCCAAAAACAGCAAAGAGCAATCCAGTCTGTTCTGATACAGCACAGACAGCAAAAAGGGGATGGTAAAATGTCCGAACATTTTTTCCTATCCCCTAAAACGGGGCTGTTTAAAAACGAAAGTTTTAAACAGCCCCGTTTTTTCCGTATATTTGACAGCAGACAGTTATCGACAAAATTTCCCGGTCTTTTCAGTAAAAAACAAGGAATGAACTGCATATACATAACCGTAGACGGTCATACTGTAATTGCGAGAAAACAGTATCGGCTGTCGGATGTCAAGGCGGCCGGATAAGAGAGGACGGCGCAGTTATCATGGATAAAAAAACAGTCCACGGGAAAACATCCCGTTGGCAGCGATTTATGGAAGGAAAAGGCTTTTATATTGCCTTGGCAGCTTGTTTGCTGGCGACCGGCGGTGTAGCGGTCGCCACCTTCGGGGAAGCAATGTTCGTCACCGAAAAGAAGACGGAAGAAACATCGCAGACACAGGCAGTCGAACAGCCGGTGACGAACATTCCTGATGAACGAAAAACCACTACCACCCCCACCACCGTACCCACGCACCCCACCACCACTGTCACCGTTCCGGCGGCAGATCTGTATGTACTGCCCATGGGGAATCAAGTACAAAAAGAGTACAGCAACGGAAAACCGGGCTATTCCGCCACCGTAGACAGTTGGGGGACGCACGACGGGGTGGATTTTTCCGG